>DATDLO010000100.1:0-13476 GCA_036519215.1 Oxalicibacterium sp. | reverse complement strand
CGCCTCGGGTCCACAGCACCTCGCCCAGATGCACGCCGATCTCGACGTCGGGCCGGATTGCATAGGCGCGGCGCAGGTAATCCTCAGCCTGCTGCAGGTTGCCGAGACGGAATTCCACCCAGCCCATGCTGTCGAGAATGAAAGGATCTTCCGGTGCCAGTTCCAGTGCCTTTTCGATCAGTGAATACGCTTCCTTCAGGCGAATGCTGCGGTCGGCCAGCGAATAGCCGAGGGCATTGTAGGCATGCTGGTTCTGCGGCGCGAGCTGGATGACCTTGCGCAGCAGCGTTTCCATCAGGTCCATGCGATCGGCTTTTTCGGCCAGCATTGCGTAGTCGTACAGCAGGCTGGTATCTTGCGGGAAGCGTTTTTCGCCGGCGGCCATCACGGCCAGTGCTTCCTGCATGCGGCCGGAATCGCGCAGCAATTGTGCTTCGACGACGATGACCTGTATCTGTTCGCGCTGTCCCTCCGGCGACAGATGCGTCAGCAGATTGCGTGCGCCGTCCAGATCGCCGCTTTCCGCCAGGATCTGCGCGCTGCGCAGCTGCGCTTCCATGTAGGCCGGGCCGGGATCGACCTGCGACAGCCATTTCAGCGCGCCCTGGTAATCCTTGCGATCTTCGGCGATCTGCGCCAGGATCAGCAGCGCCTGTGCCGGGTCGCGTGTTTCGTCCGGCGTCTTTTCCAGTTGCGCCAGATAGGCGCTCAGGTACTTCTCGGCCATCGCGCGGTCGTTCATCTGCGCGCCCAGGATGCCCATCGCATACAGAATGGTCAGATCGTCCGGTTTTTCCTGCAGCAAGGTGTCGAGCTGCTTGTGGGCGGCGTCGTACTGCTTGTCATCGATCAGCAGTTTTGCGTAGGCGATGCGTATGTCGCGCGCCTTCGGATGTGTTTCGAGATACGACGACAGGTATTGCAGCGCATCGTCGCGATTCGTCATCGTCTGCGCCACCATCAGCGCGGCGATTTCGAGATCGGGCTTGATCTTCAGTGCCTGTTCCGCTTCGAGGCGGGCGCGTACCGGTTCCTTGTTGGCGTAGGCGCTCTGGGCCAGTGCCAGATGGCTTTCGACCAGATCGGAATAGGGCTCGACCAGTTCTTCCAGCAGCGCGAACGCGGCTTCCTTGTCCTGCGAATTGGCGAGCAGGCGCTGCACCTGCAGGATCATCAGGCCGCGTGCCTGCGGCCGTACTTCCTTCAGGCGTGCGGCGAGGATGGGCTTGGCTTCGTCCAGATTGTTGCCCAGCACGGACAGGCCCAGATAGAACTGGTCGGCCTCGTCGGAATTCGGTGCCAGTTCGCGCCATAGGCGGACGGCGGACAATGCTTCGCTGGGGCGCTTGACGCTCAATGCGATTTCGGCGGCGCGATGTGCAAGGCGAGGATCACGCGTCTGCTGCGCGGTCGTCATCATCGTGACGTAGCCGAGTTGCCAGTCGCCACGCTGCAGCGCGAATTCGCCGCGCAGGATCTTGTACATCAATTCATCGGTCAGTTCGACCGACGGCAGGCCGGCTTCTTCCTTGTTGCCGGCATCGTCCTTGCCGGCGGCTTGCGCGCCATCCGATTTCGCCGGATTCGGCGATATATCGTGATCAGGAGCGGCAACGGCGGATACGGAAAGAAAGGCGGACAGCGTTACAATGACGAGTGCATTTTTCAATTGAAGAAGCCCAGACTGATAGCAGATTTTCCATTCTACGCTGAACCGCCTGGCGATGCGTATCGTGCATATGCGGGAGGCATGCCGAGGCGTGCCCTGCACTGTTGCGATCGATATTGCCGCTATCGTTTTTCGTCTTTTCCGGAATTACTTCCCCATGCCTGAATTGCCCGAAGTCGAAGTCACGCGCCGCGGTGTTGCGCCGCATCTGGAGGGGCGGGTTGTCGGCAATGTGACGCTGCGTCATACGGGTTTGCGCTGGCCGTTTCCGCCGGAGCTGCCGCGCATCCTGGCCGGCCGCACGGTGCGCGGCACGGGGCGGCGCGGCAAATATCTGCTGGTTCGTTTCGATCACGGTACGCTGATCATCCATCTCGGCATGTCCGGCCACATCCGCATCCTGCCGCAGGATGTGTTGCCGCAGAAGCACGATCATTTCGACATGCAGATCGGCGATCAGGTGCTGCGACTGACCGATCCGCGCCGCTTCGGCGCCGTGCTGTGGCATGCGGCCGAGGATGGCGATGTCGAGAATCATCTGCTGTTGCGCGCATTGGGCGTGGAGCCGCTGGAAGAAAAATTCACTGCGCAACTGCTGCATCGACAAACGCGGGGCCGTACGGCGGCGATCAAGCAGGTGTTGCTGGCCGGCGACATCGTGGTCGGTGTCGGCAACATCTATGCATCCGAGAGCCTGTTCCGCGCGCGTATTAATCCGAAGACGCCGGCGCACCGTATCAGCCTTGCGCGGTACGAACGGCTGGCGCAGGCGATTCGCGAAGTGCTGGCCGAAGCGATCGCGCAAGGCGGCAGTACGCTGAAGGATTTCATTTCGGTCAACGGCCAGTCCGGCTATTTTCAACAAAGCTATTTCGTCTACGCACGCACCGGCGAACCTTGCCGAATTTGCAATGCGCCGATACGCCAGTTGGTGCAAGGGCAGCGCTCGACCTTTTATTGCGCAAATTGTCAAAAATGACTGTCGGTGCTAGTGTCCCGTTACTACGGATTGCGATCGGCGATCCTGGTTGCATCGCTGGCCGTAATCGCAGGCGGCAATGACGAGACAAGAACAAGAACGACAGCAAAAAACGACGGTAATAAAAGACGATAACAACAACGGCAATGCGCCGCTTGAAGCGAGGTTCATGTGAGCAATCTGGTGCAGAAATTTCAGGAATACGGCAGCTGGCGCGACAACGTGCGACAGGCGCTCGAACATTATCGCGATTGCATGCAGGAGTTCGAACTGTCCGATGCCGCCAGCGAGCAGCGCATCCAGCATGCGCTGACGCGCCTGAACGAAGACAAGCTGTCGATTGCCTTCGTCGCAGAATTCTCGCGCGGTAAATCCGAGCTGATCAACGCGATCTTCTTCGCCGACTACGGCCAGCGCATCCTGCCGACGTCGGCCGGGCGCACGACGATGTGCCCGACCGAATTGCTGTACGACGAAACCTTTCCGCCGTCGATTCGCCTGCTGCCGATCGAAACGCGCGCCGAGTCGCAATCGACCAGCGATTACAAATCGCAAAGCCAGGTGTGGACCGTGCTGCCGCTGGATACCGCCAGCGGCGACGGCATGCTGGAAGCGTTCAAGCAGGTCGGTTTGACCAAGCGTGTGCCGGTCGCCGAAGCGGTGCAATATGGTTTGTACGACGAAGACGATCCCGACATGGCGCTGACGCTCGATGAGGACGGCACTGTCGAGATATCGCGCTGGCGGCATGCGATCGTGAACTTCCCGCATCCGTTGCTGAAGCAGGGCTTGGTGATCGTCGATACGCCGGGATTGAACGCGATCGGCACCGAACCGGAACTGACGCTGAACCTGATCCCGAACGCGCACGCAGTGCTGTTCATTCTCGCAGCCGATACCGGCGTGACGAAGAGCGATATCGAAATCTGGCGCGATCACATCGGCGGCACCGGTGCCGGTCGTCTCGTCGTGCTGAACAAGATCGACAGCATGTGGGATGAACTGCGCTCCGAAGATGAAGTCGAGCGCCAGATCGCGATGCAGGTCGCGAGCGTGGCGCAGACGCTGGCATTGACCGAGCGCCAGATATTTCCGGTCTCCGCGCAAAAGGGGCTGGTCGGAAAGATCAACGGTGACGCCCCCTTGCTGGAAAAGAGCCGCCTGCCGGTGCTGGAAAATGCGCTGTCGAGCCGCCTGATTCCGGCCAAGCAGGACATCATCCGTTCACAGTTGCTGGCTGAAGTCGCTGAGCTGGCAGCGTCTAGCCATGCATTGCTGTCTTCGCGTTCGCGAAATGTCGTCGAGCAGTTGATGGAATTGAAGAGCCTGCGCGGTAAGAACCAGAACATCCTCGAACACATGATGAAGCGCATCGACATGGAGAAGCGCGAGTTCGACGGCAGCCTATTCAAGCTGCAGGCGACGCGTGCGGTGTTTGCGCGGCTGTCGACGGAAGTGTTTACCAGCCTCGGCATGGGCGTGCTGAAGCAAAACGTCCGCGCCACGCGCGATGCGATGGAAAACAGCAAATTCACTGCCGGCTTGCGCCAGGCCGTGCGCGAATTCTTCGAGCAGGTGCAAGGCAGCCTGAAGCAGTCTTCGCAGAAAACCGAAGAGATCGGCGAGATGATGTCGGTCATGTACCGCAAGTTCTCGACCGAACACGGCCTTGCACTGGCGACGCCGATGCCATTCACGCTGGAAAAGTACATGAAGGAAGTCGCGATGATCGAACGGCTGTATCACAAGCAGTTCGGCGCGGCGGCCGTGCTGACGACGCCGCAGGTCGTGCTGATGCAGAAGTTCTTCGATTCGATCGCATCGCGCGTCAAGCAGACACTGCTGCAGGCGAACCGTGACGTCGAAGCCTGGCTGAAGGTCGTGATGGCGCCGCTGGAGGCGCAGATCGGCGAGCACAAGCTGCAATTGAAACGCCGCAAGAAATCGATTGAGAAGATCCATCTCGCCACCGACAGTCTGGAAGAAAAACTGCTGTCCTTCGAACAAATGCAGATGGACATGGACATGCAGCGCGCGCAGCTGATGCGGCTGGAAAACGACCTGAAGGCTGCCGTTTCGGCGCCGCTCGGCACGATGAGGGCGGCAGCTTAGATGAAACGTGTGGTGGAGCGGGAGGCTGCGGTTGCATCGCCTTCCCGCAAGCAGGTCAGCAAGACTTCAGAGGTTGTCGTACACGAAGCCGATCCGGGATTTTCCCGCGACGTGATCGACTGGCAGAAACGCCATGGACGCCACGCGCTGCCGTGGCAGAACACGCGTGACGCCTATCGCGTCTGGCTGTCCGAGATCATGCTGCAGCAGACGCAGGTATCGGCGGTCATTCCCTACTATCTGCGTTTTCTCGAAACTTTCCCCACAGTGCAATCGCTGGCTGCTGCGCCATCCGAACAGGTGATGGCGCACTGGAGCGGCCTCGGCTATTACTCGCGTGCGCGCAATCTGCACAAGTGCGCGCAGACGGTGGTGGCTGAATACGGCGGCGTGTTTCCGCACGATCCAGCCTTGCTGGAACAATTGCCCGGCATCGGTCGTTCGACGGCTGCGGCGATCGCTGCTTTTTCCTACGGCGCGCGCGCCGCCATCCTGGACGGCAACGTCAAGCGCGTGTTCGCACGCGTGTTCGGCATTGATCGTTTCCCCGGCGAGAAGACGGTGGAAAACGATTTGTGGCAACGCGCGGCGGTATTGTTGCCGGAACAGGATATCGAATCCTATACACAGGGTTTGATGGATCTCGGCGCCACGCTCTGTACGCGCAGCAGTCCTGCCTGCTCGCGCTGCCCGCTCGCGCATCGCTGCGTGGCGTTTGCGACGGGGCGTACGGCGGAACTGCCGATGCGCAAGCCGAAGCAGAAAGTGCCGGAGAAGGAAACGGCGATGCTGGTGATCTGCCATGAAGACCGCGTGCTGCTGGAGCAGCGTCCCGACAGCGGCATCTGGGGCGGTCTGCTATCGCTGCCTGAAGTGCCGGCAGATGAACAGGGAATCGATGCCGATCAGGCGGTTGCTGCGTTCGGCACGGTGGCGCAAATGCAGAAGTTGTCGCCGTTCTCGCACGTCTTCACGCATTTCAAGCTGCACGTTTCGCCTTGGCGCATCGATCTGGCGCAGTGTCTGCCTGGCGTTGCGGAGCGCGGGAACGTCTGGTTGCCGGTAAGTGACGTGGCGAGTGCGCCATTGCCGGCGCCGGTCAAAAAACTCTTGCTTGCCGTGTTCGCTGCCGAACCCGATCTGCTGTCGTGAGGATGCAGGCTGCTGTCTGATGCCTCAGATGATGTTGTGCTGCATCAGGTATTGATGGATGATTTCCAGCCTGTCCTGCGGGTCGGGTAACTCCAGCAGCTTCTGCCGCGCCTTTAGCGGAATCGGCAGCACTTCACTCCAGCGGTTGGCGACCCAGCCGGCATCGTCCAGCCGCAGAATCGGCGGGAAAGGATCGTCGAAATCCTCTTCCGTTTCTTCATCCATTGTTTCTTCGTCCATTTTCGCGCGCTTGCCGTTGCGCAGGTCCGCGATGATCAATCCCAGCGTCGCGGCGCAGGCTTCGTGCTTTTGCGTGACTGTCGATGCTGCGTCGGGTGCGATCAGTTCGATGCGCGCTTCCAGGTGCTGATCCTTGTGCACGCGCGTTTCGATGATGCGAAAACGCTGTCCGCCTTGCGTGCGCAGCATCAGCAGTCCCAGTTGTTCTGCATCCCATTCCGTGATGTGCGCCAGGCAGCCGACGTCTTCCGGCTCGGCGGCGGCACCGACTTCCTTGCCCGAGCGGATCAGCACCGCGCCGAAGGGAATTTCGCGTCGCATGCAGTCGCGCACCATGTCGATATAGCGGGTTTCGAAAACCTTCAGCGGCAGAATCCCGTCGGGAAACAGCACGGCGTGCAGGGGAAACAGCGGCAGCCAGGTCGGGATGTTAGGCATGGTGAATGGAAAGTTTGGCAGCTTGCGGCGATGGCATGCCGCATTGCGTTCGATGAAAATGCCGGCTGGCGGCCGGCATGTAATTGGAGTGTCCAGCGACTTTCAAGTTCGCGCAGTCCGGTTTGCTCAATCAGGTTCGCCTAATCAAGCTCGCGATGGCGCAGCAGCACGTGTTCGGTAGACCGGAAATGTGCGGCCAGGCGTTCGACGAAATAGACGGAGCGATGCTGACCGCCGGTGCAGCCGATGGCCACCGTCAGGTAACCGCGGTTGTCCTTCTTGAAGGACGGCAGCCATTTGTCGACGAAGCCGCGGATGTCGGCCAGCAGTTCGACCGCATCCGGTTGCGCGGCGAGGAATTCCTGTACCGGCGCATCGCGGCCAGTGAGCGGGCGCAGCGCTTCGTCGTAATGCGGATTGGGCAGTGCGCGCACATCGAACACCAGATCGGCATCGAGCGGCACGCCGAACTTGAAGGCGAACGATTCGAACAGCAGCGTCAGCGGCGCATGGCCGGTATCGGCAAAGGCCTTGATCCACGCACGCAGCTTGTTGGCGCGCATGCCGGACGTGTCGATGACGTGGCTGATTTCCTCGATGCCGGCCAGCATTTCGCGCTCTTCGCGTATGCATTCGGTCAGCGTACGACGTTCGGTGGCGTTGTCGCTGACGTAGCTGCGATGCGACAGCGGATGGCTGCGGCGCGTTTCGGAAAAGCGTGCGATCAGCGAATCGGTCTTGGCGGTGAGGAACAAAACCTTGACGTCGTGTCCCTGGCTGCGCAGCCATTCCAGATCGGCGGGCAGGCCGATCAACGAGCGTGCACTGCGCGCATCCATCGACACGGCAAGCATGTCGCCGCCCTCTTCCTGACGGGCGGTGACCAGTGCGCGCAGCAATGGCGGCGGGAGATTGTCGACGCAGAAGTAGCCGGCATCTTCGAGCGCCTTTAGCCCGACCGATTTGCCGGAGCCAGAGATACCGGTGATGAGAATGATGCGCATGGCGGCCATGATACCGCAAGCATGAAATGCCGTCGGACGGGGTATGACTGCTGGCGGCCTGCGATGAGGAACTTGTGGCCGAAGTTGGCGATGGACGACTTGCGATCGATGCCGGTACCGCTGTTGGAGAAAGCTTGCGGCCGGTTATTGCGGCCGATTATTGTGTGACCGACTGTTGCAGCCGATCATTGACCCGATTACTCGTCGCTTTCCATCGCCTTTTGCTGACGCACGATGAAATCCTTCAGCGTATCGATGCCGCGCATCTGCAGGATGGTGTTGCGCACGGCGGCTTCCAGCAGCACCGCGATGTTGCGGCCGGCTTCGACCGGAATCACGACCTTGCGGATAGTCAGGCCGAGAATTTCTTCCGACTGCGACGACACCGGCAGGCGCTCGTAGTTCTCTTCCAGCGTCTTGCGGCGGACCAGATGCGCGATCAGGTTCAGGCGCATCTTGCGGCGCACGGCGGTCTCGCCGAAGATGGTCTTGATATCGAGCAGGCCGAGGCCGCGCACTTCGAGCAGGTTGCGCAGCAGCGGCGGGCAGCGGCCTTCGATCATGTTTGGCGCGATGCGCGCGAATTCGACGGCATCGTCGGCCACCAGGCCATGGCTGCGCGAAATCAGTTCGAGGCCGAGCTCGCTCTTGCCGAGGCCCGATTCGCCAGTGATCAGTACGCCCACGCCCAGCACATCCATGAAGACGCCGTGCATCGTGATGCGTTGGGCAAGCTTTTTCGACAGATAGACTCGCAGGTAGTCGATGACCTGCGCCGCCGGCAGCGGCGTGGAGAACAGCGGAATGTTCTTCTGGTCGCAGATCATCATGATGTCGGCCGGCGTTTCCAGGCCTTGCGCGATGATGACGGCGGGCGGCTGTCCGGCGATCAGCTCGGCCGTGTGATAGGCGCGTGCGCCGGGCGACAGCCGTTCATAGTATTCGGTTTCCTGATGGCCGAAGACCTGGATACGGCCCGGGTGGATCAGGTTCAGGTGGCCGACCTGGTCAGCGGCCGAGGTGGCGTCGCCCGAGATCAGGCGCTCGCCGCCGGGAAAGCCTGCGAACCAGCCAAGCTGCAGCGATTCGCGATTGTCGTCGTAGATTTGCTGGATTGAGAGCGGGGTCGGTAGCGGCATGGGCATCTGCGCCTTGCGGCGCGGGAATCAGTCTGCGCCTTGCAGACTGGGTTGCCAGGTGATCAGGCGAGCGTGGACGGCGGATGCATCGGTGGCGGTTGCCAGCATCGTGCGGAAGCTTTCGTCGGAAAACATTTCTGCCAGTTCGGACAGGATTTCCAGGTGCTGCTGCGTGACGTGATCCGGAATCAGCAGGAAGATCAGCAGGCTGACCGGCTGGCCGTCCGGCGATTCGAACGGAATCGGCTGCGCCAGGCGCACGAATGCGGCCAGCGGCGCCTTCAGGCCCTTGATGCGTCCGTGCGGAACCGCGACGCCATGACCGAGGCCGGTCGAGCCGAGGCGCTCGCGGGCAAACAGATTGTCGGAAACGTCGGAACGGGCGATGCCGCAGTTGTTTTCAAAAATCAGGCCGACCTGTTCGAATGTACGCTTTTTGCTGGAGACGTCGAGATCGAGCACGACATTGGCAGGGGGAAGAATCTGACTTAGATGGTTCATTGATGCAATGCACAAAAAAGGACTCTGCGAGGGATTATAGGCTTATTTTTTCCGATCAGGTCTGAAACGGGCGGGATGACCGGAAAGCCGGGGCGAATTGTTGTTCGTTGGATGCGTTTTGTTGAAAAGCATATACGGATTGCGGTAGCGGCTTGACGTTTGCGACACCGGATGCTTGGGTATCGGTGCCGCCAATGCAAATATGCAAACGTTCATTGCCCTCATTGTCTTGCATTGCGAATGTTCGACGGCGGTTGTCCGGTACTGAAATTGCTGCGCCAGGGATTGATGTCGAGTCCGCCGCGGCGCGTGTAGCGGGCATAGACGGCCAGTTTTTGCGGCCGGCACTGGCGCAGCACGTCCATGAAGATGCGCTCCACGCATTGTTCGTGGAATTCGTTGTGTTCGCGAAAGCCGATCAGGTAGCGCAGCAGTCCTTCCTGGTCGATAGGCGCGCCGACATAGCGGATCTGCACGCTGCCCCAGTCGGGCTGGCCGGTGACCAGGCAGTTCGATTTCAGCAGATGCGATACCAGCGTTTCCTCGATCGGCGCTTCTTCATGATTGGCGCGCAGCACGGAGGCGTCCGGCTGGTAGTGGTCGACTTCGATGTCGAGGCGATCCAGCGGCATGCCGTCCAGCTCGCCCATCGCCACCTTGCCGAAGCCATCCGGTGTTGTCAGCGCGATCTGCACCGGCGCACCGAAGCCGTTCGACAGGTCGGCGCGCAGCAGTTCCAGCAGCGCTTCGGTGCCGCCGAGCTTGGTCTGGTTGAACGAATTCAGGTAGAGCTTCAGCGATTTGGATTCGATGATGTTGGGCGAATCGGCCGGTACCATGAAACGGGCGATCGCCACCTGCGGTTTGCCGCGCATGTTCAGCCACGACAGTTCGTAGGCGTTCCAGATATCCATGCCGAAAAAGGGCAGTGTGCCGGCGAGGCCGAGTTCGTCGCGTTTTTCCTGGCGCGGAATCGAAAAAAGCAGCGATGGATCATACTGCGCGCAATAGACCGTGGGCTTGCCGAGCGGCGAAGACGAAGGGAGAGAGTCTGTCATGGAGAAATATTGTCCGAAGTGCATGCCGTCGATGGCGGCGCAGGTTCGATTCTAAAGCTTATCCGTCGGCGCCATCGATATGGGAAACCGGGTTAGCCGTCGATTGCCGCCATGGCCTGTGCGATATCGGCGGTGCTGTCCGGTCGTACCAGTCTGGAGATTTCCGATCCGTTCTTCAGGAAGACCAGCGTCGGCCACAGCTTGATGCGGAACGAGCGGCCCAGCCGACGGCGCGGACCGTCCTCGATCTTGACGTGGCGCAGATCGGGATGCGCGTCGAATGCATCGGACAGCAGCGGCTGCACGCGCTGGCAATGCGGGCACCACGGCGCGCCGAACTCGATGACCGTGGCGCCCGGCAGCGTATCGATATCCTCGCGCGCCGGTTCGACGCTTGCGTACTTGTGGTTCATGGACATGGTCTGCTCCGATCATGCTTCCTGCACCGCCATGCTGCGGTTGGGAAGCCGGCAGGTCCGCGTTACAGGAACAGCCGATAGACGGGATTGTCGGATTCGTCCCAGTGGCGATAGCCGAGACCGGCGAGGAAGGCGCGGAAATCCTTCATCTCCTTTTTTGGTACCTGCAGCCCGACCAGGATGCGGCCGACATCGCCGCCCTGATTGCGATAGTGGAACAGGCTGATGTTCCAGTTCGGCGCCATGCTGTCGAGAAAACGCATCAGCGCGCCCGGCCGTTCCGGGAATTCGAAGCGGTACAGCAGTTCATTCTGCGCCAGCTCGCTCTTGCCGCCGACCAGATGGCGGATGTGGCTCTTGGCCAGTTCGTCGTGCGTCAGGTCCAGCGCCTTGAAGCCGTGCTTTTCGAAATTCCTGGCGATCCTGGTCGATTCGTCGCGATCGGCGATCTGGATGCCGACGAATACGTGCGCCTGGCTGGCATCGCTGATGCGATAGTTGAATTCGGTCACGTTACGCGGGCCGATCAGCTGGCAGAAACGCTTGAAACTGCCGCGCTCTTCCGGGATCGTCACGGCCAGCACGCCTTCGCGCGCGGTGCCGACGTCGGCCATTTCGGCGACGAAGCGCAGGCGGTCGAAATTCATGTTGGCGCCGCTGGCGATGGCGACTAGGGTTGCGTTCTTGAGCGGCCGCTTGTTCGCCTGTTCACGTTCGATATACGCCTTTGCGCCGGCGATCGACAGTGCACCGGACGGCTCCAGGATGCTGCGCGTATCTTGGAAGACATCCTTGATCGCGGTGCATACCTCATCGGTCTCGACGACGATGACTTCGTCCACATATTTCCTTGCGAGGCGGAAGGTCTCCTCGCCGGCGAGCTTGACTGCGGTGCCGTCGGCGAACAGGCCGACATCCGGCAGCGTCACACGGCGGCCGGCCTTCAGGCTGCGCGCCATCGCATTCGAATCGACGGTCTGCACGCCGATCACCTTGATTTCGGGGCGTACTGCCTTGACGTAGGCGGCGATGCCGGCGATCAGGCCGCCGCCGCCGATGGGAACGAAGATCGCGTGGATCGGTCCCGCATGCTGGCGCAGGATTTCCATGCCGATCGTGCCCTGGCCGGCGATCACGTCGGGATCGTCGAACGGATGGACGAAGGTGAGCTTGTGTTTCTTTTCCAGCGTCAGCGCGTGCTGGTAGGCATCGGAATACGAATCGCCGAACAGCACTACTTCGCCGCCGCGCGCCTTGACCGCTTCCACCTTGACCGAAGGCGTGGTGGTCGGCATCACGATCACGGCGCGGCAGCCGAGCTGGGCGGCAGACAGTGCCACGCCTTGCGCATGGTTGCCGGCCGATGCGCAGATCACGCCGCGCTTGAGTTTTTCCGGCGGCAATTGCGCCATCTTGTTGTAGGCGCCGCGCAGCTTGAAGCTGAATACGCTCTGAATATCCTCGCGCTTGAAGTAGATCTGGTTGCCGTAGCGTTTCGATAGCGTCGGCGCCAGTTCCAGCGGCGATTCCACGGCGACGTCATAGACGCGCGCGGTCAGGATTTTTTTCAGGTAGTCGGTCGTCATAAGCAGCAATGTGAGGAGCGCGGGCCGGATTTGGTGCAATAGCGGGTGCAGTCGCGGCATCTGCGAAGCTGGTCATTATAATGGACGCCCTTTCAACGTCTGCACGACGCTTTCGGTGAATGCGTACAAATGCGTATGCATTGCGCACGATCGTGTCGCTCAGCCTACGATTCATACATGATCGAATCCGCCGTCCAGTGGCTGCTTGCCGTGCTGTCCGTTCCCGAGGTCGGGTTGTGGTCGGTTTTCATCGTCAGCCTAGCGTCGGCCACCATCTTGCCGATCGGTTCCGAACCGGCGGTGTTTGCCGTCGTCAAGGCAAACGCAGCCTTGTTCTGGCCGGTGATCTTGGTCGCCACGACCGGCAACACAATGGGCGGCATCATCGATTACTGGATGGGATACGGCGCCAAGCGCGTATTCGCGAAGGAACGGCAGACGCGCTGGTTCGGCTGGCTGCAGCGCTACGGTGCAAAGACGATGCTGTTGTCGTGGCTGCCCGGCGTTGGCGATCCGATCTGCCTGCTGGCGGGCTGGCTCAAACTGCCTTTCTGGGAATGCGTGGTCTACATGGCGATCGGCAAGTTTCTGCGCTATCTGACGATGACCTGCCTGTTGCTGTTCGTGCCGGACGGATTCTGGCATGCGCTGGTGCATCTGTTCTAAAGCCGAAAAGGCAGGGGCGGAATGTGGATGGAAAGCGGGTTGAACCTCGGCTGAATGTGGGTTGAATACCAGCTGAACGTCTGTTTTCCCACCGACGGCGGCTATCGCAATCGGCTAGAATGCGTCTTTAGCATCAGTTCGCGTGATCCTCGATGAACGCCCCAGCTCAGTTCCAGACCCTCCCAGCCGACGCCCCGGATGGCCACACCGCTACGCGCCTGCGTGAAATTCCATACAACTACACATCGTTTTCCGATCGCGAGATCGTGATTCGCCTGCTGGGCGAGGAAGCGTGGCAGTTGCTGGACGAATTGCGCGGCGAACGCCAGACCGGCCGTTCCGCGCGCATGCTGTACGAAGTGCTGGGCGACATCTGGGTGGTGCGTCGCAATCCGTATCTGCAGGACGACATGCTGGACAACCCGAAGCGGCGCCAGGCATTGATCGATGCGTTGAATCACCGCCTGGGCGAAGTCGACAGACGCCGCAAGAACGATCTGGCCGCGCACGACG
>DATDLO010000099.1:0-3136 GCA_036519215.1 Oxalicibacterium sp. | reverse complement strand
CTTTCCTCTCGGCTTTAGCCGGCACGGCCTTCAACTTCGGTACCGGCTTCTGCTGCGGTTTCATCGCACTGCCTGCCGCACTTGCGGCACTGCCCCCACCTGCAATCGCCTTCGGTGCAGCGGACGGCATCACAACCGCGTTGCCGTCCAGCTTGAACACGCTGACGATATGCGACAGATTGGTTGCCTGATCCTGCAGCGACGCCGCAGCCGCCGCAGCTTCCTCGACCAGCGCCGCATTCTGTTGCGTGACCTGATCCATCTGCATCACGGCTTCGTTGATCTGTTCGATGCCAGATGTCTGCTCCTGGCTGGCAGCCGTGATCTCGCCCATGATGTCGGTCACGCGGCGCACGCTGTCAACCACTTCCCTGATCGTCGTGCCGGCTTCGTTGACCAGTTGCGATCCGGTATTGACCTTTTCCACCGAATCGTTGATCAGCAGCTTGATCTCTTTAGCGGCACTCGCGCTGCGTTGCGCAAGATTGCGCACTTCGGTTGCGACAACGGCAAAGCCGCGCCCCTGTTCGCCGGCGCGTGCCGCTTCGACCGCTGCATTCAGCGCAAGAATGTTCGTCTGGAACGCAATGCCGTCGATGACGCCGATGATGTCAACAATCTTGCCGGCCGAATCGTTGATCGAACCCATCGTCTCCACTACCTGCGAGACGACTTTACCGCCACGCACCGCCACCTCGGATGCGCTCTGTGCCAGCTGGTTCGACTGGCGCGCATTATCGGCATTCTGCTTGACGGTGGAAGTCAGCTCTTCCATCGACGACGCGGTTTCTTCCAGCGAACTGGCCTGCTCCTCGGTGCGTGCCGACAGATCAAGGTTGCCAGTTGCAATCTGTGTGGAAGCGGCGGCGATCGTGTCGGTGCCGAGCCGCACCTGCGAGACGATCTTCACCAGGCTCTCGTTCATGTCCTTCAGGGCTTGCAGCAACTGGCCGGTTTCATCCTTCGACGTAACGGTGATGGTGCCGGTGAGATCGCCATCGGCGACCTTGCGCGCCAGCCCGACTGCCTGCGTCAGCGGACGCGTGATGCTACGCGTGGCAAGAAAAGCCAGGATCAGGCTGATCACGACGGCCATCGCCGACAGTGCCGCCACCAGTTCCTTGGCCTGATCCGCCATGCTGTGCGCTTCGTCACCGGACTGCTTCATCAGCTGTCCCTGATAATCGACCAGTTTTTCCAGCCCCACCATGTAGGCCAGTTGCGCCGGACGCAGTTCGGTAAACAACAAGGCATGCGCTTCTTCCTTCAGGCCGTCCGCCATCAGCGTGACGAAACGATCCTTGAGCGGACTGAACTTGCCGCGCGCATCGACCAGTGCCGCCATGTATGTGCGGCCTTCTTCCGATTTGATGGTCTTGTCCAGCTCGTCCAGCGAATGCGTGATCACGCGCGAGCTTTCCGCAATGTTGTCGAGCTCGCCCTTGATCTCGTCGGGGCTCGTCATCAACAGCGTATTTCGCATGTTGCGCGCAGTCTCGTTGAGTTCGTTCATGATGGTGTGCGCATGCACGGTCTTCGGATAACGGTCTTCATTGGTCAGCGTAATCGCCTGATCGAGACGATCGATACGGGAAAAGGCAATCGTTGCCAGGATGATCAGGACGACGACGACACTGCCAAAACTCAAGGCCAGACGCTGGCCGATCTTCAGATTTTTCATTTCTCGTCTCTTTCAATGAAGTGATCACACGATGTCATTGCAGGCGGACGAAGAACAATCGGCAGGCCTTTTCGAACACGCCGAGTTGCCCTTGCAACCATCCGCGCACATGACTCTTACTGCCGCGAAGTTAACCGTCAAAACTTTCTTATCGGCAACTAAATGAAACTTCTTGAAGAAATTTTGAGAAATACCTCACGTTTTTTTAATGTGACGTCGGCGTGTCGCGATATCCATCAATACCCGTCGGGTATCGATCGACATCAATTCGCCCAGTCGCGGCAGAACTGCATGAAAAATTCCAGCCGTGCCGACAGCATTTTGTTGCGGCGATGGACCAGATAGAAGTGGCGTTGCAGGCGTGGCAAGGTCGTGCGCAGCGCAACCAGCCGGCCGGCCTCCACCAGATCGGCCACCACCAGTTGCGACAGGCAGGCCAGCCCGAGACCGGCCGCCGCCGCGTGCTTGATCGCTTCCGCATTGCTGAACTCGCCGGCCGAATGCAGCATGTGCAGATGTGGCAACAGCGCATGCTCGACCGCCTCGCGCGTGCCGGAGCCGACCTCGCGCAACAACCAGCCGGCCTGCCGCAGATCGGCCAGCGGCACCTTGCCGTCGCGCGCGGCAAGCGGATGGTGCGGCGCGCAGACCACCACCAGTTCGTCGGTGAGCCACGGCTCCGCACGTAATTCCGGCTCGTGGCACGGCCCTTCGATCAGGCCGACATCGACATCGAACGCCGCCACCGCAGACGCCACCGCGCGCGTGTTGGCGATCGTGACTTGCGGCACCGATGCCGACTGCTGCGCGAAATGCGCCAGCATGTGCGGCAACAGGTAGATGCCGATTGTCGTGCTGGCGGCTATTCGCAGCCCGACTGCGTCGGCGGCATCGGGCTGGTGGAACTGCGCCTCGATCGTCGCCGCCGCATCCAGCATCTGGCGCGCCTGCGGCAGCAGCATGCGGCCGTTGTCGTTGAGGATCAGGCGCTTGCCGACGCGATCGAACAGGTGAATGCCGAGCAGCCCTTCCAGTTCCTTCAGCGCGGCGCTGGCGGCCGATTGCGACAAGGCGACGGCATCGGCGGCGGCCATCGTGCTGCCATGGTCTGCGACAGCAAGAAAGATCTGCAATTGCCGGAGGGTGAGACGCATGTGCTTCGCCTTTCAATTTCACTTATCGATTTCACTTATCGATTTTTCAGGTTGATTATAGATAGGTAAGTCGTTTTATCAATTAACTTGCATTGCCTAGACTCCAGGCATTCCACTTATTTGCCGGAGCACGCATGCAAACTTCCCGTCCCACCGCAAGTCGCAGCATGCCAATGCCGCGACTGCTGAGCTGGCTGCCCGGCCTGATGCTGAGCGCCATGATCGCGCTGGCAGCGATCCGGTTCGGCGAGTTGCCATGGCTGCAGACGCATGGGCTGAGTTCGCTGATCGTCGCCATCCT
>DATDLO010000098.1:0-4393 GCA_036519215.1 Oxalicibacterium sp. | reverse complement strand
CCATGACGCAAAGCCCAGCCCTCTTGCAAGCGCATGCAGCACGTGCTTCAACTGCAACGTGGCGCGTACTGCGTGGAGTTCGGTGAGACGGATTTCCGGCGTTACCTTGGCGGCGACGATACGGCGCAATACCGGCAAGGTTCGACTCGGCTCATCGGAACGTGCATCGCGCAACAGGCGGCGCGCATGGCGGCGCAGGAATTCGCTGTTAACAAGCTGCGCACCAAGCGGATACCGGATGCTGGAATAGATAGGGGAATCGGTAGACCACATGACGTTTTCCTTTCTTATCGTCGCTCTCGCTGCGACATAAAAGGGATCAACGTTGCGGTTTATCCATGAAGATAACTAGCGGCAGGTGCATCGGCTTTTGCGAGAGCGGGCTTCCTGCCAGGCCCGTTCGTGAATTGTACCGTAACTGCTATTTTCTTCGCGCGCAAAACCGGAGTAATCGCGCACGATCGATAGCAGTGCATAACACCAGCCACTGCTGCCGGTTGGTGCTACCGCATCGACACTGCATCAACCGGGCAGTTGATCTACCGTATCGCCAAGCCGTTTTCCGGGATTGTCATGCTCCAGTGCAAGCAATATAGCCGACTGGTCGGCCTGCGGCGCATACGCCATGACCGCTTCATAGTTTTCGGTCACCAGTTCGGTCACCGGCAGGCGCAGGCCTGCGTTGCCGGCCGCGATCAACACGTTTTCCAGATCCTTGTACTGGCTCTTGACCTGGCCGCCAGGCATGAAATTTCGCTCCAGCATGCGCTGTCCATGCACTTCCAGAATCCGGCTTTCCGCAAAGCCGCCGCGAATGGCGGCACGCACTGCAGTGGGATCCGCGCCGCCGGCCTGTGCCAGCAATAAAGCCTCGGCGACGATGTTCAGCGTACCGCCGACAATCAGTTGGTTACACAGCTTGGCAACCTGGCCGCAACCTGCCGGCCCGACCAGCGTAGGCCGCCCCATTGCCGCCAGCACCGGTTCTGCTTCAGCGAAATCGGCCGCATTGCCGCCGGCCATGATCGCCAGGCTGCCAGCCTGTGCGCCGACCACGCCACCGGAAACCGGCGCATCGATGAAGCGGACACCGTGCGCTATCAATTTTGCGTGCAGCAGCTGCGCCTCGGACTGGCGCGTTGAACTCATGTCGACGACCAATGCCTTCTGCCGCAATCCGTTCAAGGCGTCGTCGATCACCTGCAGCACGATCGGGCCCGCCTCCAGCATCGTGATCACGATATCCGCATCACGCACGGCATCGGCAGCGCTGTCGCGTACCCTGGCGCCCAGCGAGACAAGCTCTTCTGCCTTGTTGCGCGTGCGGTTCCAAGCGGTCACCGCATAGCCGGCCTGCAATAGCCGCGTCGCCATCGGTTTTCCCATCAGGCCGATGCCGAGAAAGGCGATGGCCGGTTTGCCTGCTGACTGCGTCACTTCAAACTCCTTGCTGATGAATTTTGTCCTGCATAATGGCGCAATCCCTTCACAAAAAGCAACTGCTCCGCCGATGGAAAATTGCCAAGCCATTCCCGTCCAACGCATGCTGCTGGGCGAGTGTCCGATCTGGCATGCCGAAGAATCCGCACTGTACTGGGTCGATATCGACGGCCGTGCCGTGCATCGGTTTCGGCCTGCCGATCAGGCACACCGCCTTTGGACCATGCCGTCCGAACCAGGCTGCATCGCAGTGCATGGCGAAGGCGGTCTGCTGGTGGCATTGCGCTCCGGCCTTGCCAGGCTGGATACGTTTTCCGGTGAACTGACGCATCTCGTCGATCCGCCTTATGACCCTGCCACGACACGCTTCAACGACGGACGCTGCGATGCGCAAGGCCGGCTATGGGTCGGCACCATCTACGAACCGCGCGATCATCCCAATGCCATCCTGTATCGGTTCCAGCAAGGTATTCTGAGCGACAGCGGCAAGCGCGCCACCGTATCGAATGGCGTCGCCTTCAGCCCGGACGGCAAGACGCTTTACCATAGCGATACGACTTCCCATCAGATACGCGCCTATTCGCTCGATATCGCAAGCGGAACGCTGGGCGACACGCGTATCGTCCGGCAATTCCCGACCGACAAGACCGATCCGCATTACGGCGGCCGCCCCGATGGCGGCGCTGTCGACAGCGAAGGCGCGTATTGGTGTGCGATGTATGAAGGCGGCCGGTTGCTGCGGCTGTCACCCGACAACGAAATCCTGCAGGAAATCCCACTGCCGGTACGCTGCCCGACGATGATGGCTTTCGGTGACGACGATCTGCGCACGCTTTACATCACGACCGTCAGCCACAAGCGTTCCTCAACCGAACTGGAACAATATCCATTGTCTGGTCATGTGCTGCGCCTGCGCGTTGATGTCGCCGGCTTGCCCGAACACTTCTATCGGCCCTGAGGCGCCATCCGGATGCGCTCGCTCATTCTTGCACTCGACCAGGGAACCACCAGCTCTCGCGCCATTCTGTTCGATCGTGCCGGACGTATTCGCGGATCGGCACAACAGGAATTTCCACAGCTGTTTCCGCAGCCCGGCTGGGTAGAGCACAATGCCGAAGATATCTGGCAAAGCCAGCTCGCTGTCGCCCGACAGGTCATGCGAGAACAGCAGGTCACGGCTGCCGATATCGCCGCCATCGGCATTGCCAATCAACGCGAAACCACTGTCATCTGGGAACGTAAAACCGGCCGACCGATCGCACCTGCTATTGTCTGGCAGGACCGCCGGACAGCGTCGATATGCGAGCAATTGCGCGACGAGGGCCATGAATCTGTCTTCCGCACCAAAACCGGATTAGTGCTCGACCCGTATTTCTCCGGCACAAAAGTGAAATGGCTGCTGGACAATATTCCGGATGCCCGCGCCAAAGCCGTACGCGGCGAGCTTGCGTTCGGCACCATCGATAGCTGGCTGACATTCAAGTTATGCGGGCGACACCTCACCGATGTCAGCAACGCATCCCGTACGCTCCTGTTCGACATTCATACGCTGGACTGGGACGACGAGTTACTGGCGCTTCTGGACATTCCACACAGCCTGCTGCCTGAAGTCGTTTCCAGCAGCGGTGTCGTCGCCGATACGTTTCCCATCCTGTTCGATGAAAGCATTCCGATTGCCGGCATCGCCGGCGATCAGCAGGCTGCAACGTTCGGCCAGGCCTGCTATACGCCCGGGATGGCCAAGAATACGTACGGAACCGGATGCTTCATGCTGCTCAACATCGGAACCGAAGTTGTCGCATCACAAAACAATCTGCTGACAACAGTCGGATGGCGGCATGGCCACGCGGCTGATTCGCAAACGAACTACATGCTGGAAGGCGGCGTCTTCATGGCCGGTGCCACCGTGCAATGGCTGCGTGACGGCCTGAACATCATCAGGCATTCATCCGATGTAGAAGCGTTGGCATGCAGCGTAGCGGATAACGGCGGTGTGGTGTTTGTGCCTGCATTCAGCGGGCTCGGCGCACCTTATTGGGATCCACATGCACGCGGCACGATCATCGGCATGACGCGCGGCACGAACAAGGCGCATATCGCCCGCGCAGCGCTCGAAAGCATCGCCTACCAGACTGCCGATCTGATGGAAGCGATGCAAAAGGATACGCACATCCCGCCACAGGAACTGCGCGTCGATGGCGGTGCTGCACGCAACGATCTGCTGATGCAGTTTCAGGCGGATATCTTGGACACGGTAGTCACACGCCCATCTGTTACGGAAACGACGGCATTGGGCGTCGCCTATCTCGCCGGCCTAGCAGTTTCGTTCTGGTCTTCCGTCGACGAACTTTCTTCCCTGTGGCAGATTGATCGTCATTTTGAACCAGCGATGTCGCCAGACGAACGTCAACATCGATTGTCCGTATGGCGCCGCGCCATACAACGGGCTCAGGCATGGGATCAATGAATGGAATCAATGACGTAGGACGATCACTGAAGGTTACCCGACACGCGCATCGCACCAAATGAAAAGGGGCTGTACCTTTCGGTACAACCCCTTTGTTACTGGTGCTGATGAGAAGAATCGAACTTCCGACCTACTGATTACGAATCAGTTGCTCTACCAACTGAGCTACATCAGCGAAGCACGAGATTTTACCAAATATTGGAACGAAGGTGAAGGGCAGATACGCTGAAGTGAGCCTAGGAGGCAAAGAGTTATTTGTCTTGCACTGGCGAAGGTGGCTTTTAGATATCGGCTGACATGCGCCCCTAATTCGGACGCTGTGATTTCCGATATTGCACTGTTAAATTTTCCGACATCAGAGCGGTTTGCTGCTGCAATGACGACTTCATTCATTGCTGCTGCTGCCGCCGAAGGCAGGCGGACAGGAAAGAGGCTGTAGGGCTGCAAGCGTTGCGGGAGGGGATGTGCCAGGCACGCGAGGCTGAT
>DATDLO010000097.1:0-5455 GCA_036519215.1 Oxalicibacterium sp. | reverse complement strand
CGATGCGGTCACCGAGGAAGAAATCACCGGCCTGTTCCGCGAAGGCGCCGATGCCGGCCTGTTCGAGAAGACCGAGCACGACATCGTGTCGCGCGCGCTGCGGCTGGACGATCAGCGTGTCGGCAGCCTGATGACGCCGCGCATGGACATCCATTACATCGACATCGAAGATCCGATTGAAACCAATCTGGCCAAGATTGCCGACAGCTCGTACAGCCGTTTCCCGGTCTGCAAGGGCGATCTGTCGCACATCATCGGTATCGTGCATGCCGGCAGCCTGTTCGATCAGGCGATCCACGGCAAGGCGATCACGGCGGTCGATATCGAAGCTGCCGCGCGTCCGCCGCTGTTCGTGCCGGAAACCATCAGCGCGATGCAATTGCTGGAAACCTTGAAGAAGAACCGCGCCGAACTCGCGCTGGTGATCGACGAGTATGGCGAGATCGAGGGTGTCGTCACGCTGAGCGACGTGCTGGGTGCGCTGGTGGGTGATGTTTCGGTGATCGACGAGCATCATGAAGTCGACGGCGTGCAGCGCGACGACGGTTCGTGGCTGATCGACGGCGGCATGTCGTTCGACCGTTTCCGCGAACTGTTGCAGACGGAAGTGCGCTTCCCGGAAGAGGCGGCCGGCACCTATCACACGCTGGCCGGTTTCGTGATGACTTTCCTCGGCCATATTCCGCAAATGTCCGACAGCTTCGAGTGGGAAGGTTATCGTTTCGAAGTGGTGGACATGGATCGCAACCGTATCGATCGCCTGCTGGTCACCCAGCTGGAGGCACCGGCCGAAGAGCCTGCCGTGGAAACGGAAACCTGAACGAGGTAGCAATCAGGAAAACGACGGGTCGGCTTGCCGGCCCGTTTTTCATTTTGGGTGCCGATTTCTCGTGAGCGCGGCGAGCACGATATCGTGTCGGCTGATGGTTTTTGCGCTGTCCGTCGCCGTCTGAAAGCACAGGACGACCGAGACCGGCAACATCTGGCTGGGCAACTTGCCTTTGCGGCAATGAAAACGCGGGCTTTGCATCAGATTGCAACGGCATTCTTGCAAATAATTTCCATACGGTAATATTCTGCATGGGGAGCGACCGCTTTCCACTCCTCTCTCGTCATCGGTTTTACATCATGCAAGAACTCGCCGGACTTACCGCCCTGATCATCGAACCGCATGCAGGCATGCGCGCCAGCATCCACAACATGTTGAGCTCGAGCGGCATGACCAGGATCGAATATGCCGCCAGCGCCAGCAGCGCGATTCGCCCGCTGAAGGGCAAGGCATTCGATCTGGTCGTCTGCGAATACGATCTGGGCGAAGGGCAGGACGGCCAGCAATTGCTGGAAGACCTGCGCCACAACAAACTCATTCCGCCTTCCACCGTTTTCATCATGGTGACGGCCGAGCGCAACCACGAAAAAGTCGTCAGCGCCGCCGAACTGATGCTCAACGATTATGTGCTGAAGCCGTTCACCGCCGAGATGCTGCTGGAACGCATCGCCAGGGCCATCGACAAGCGTGATGCGCTGACGCCGATTCACCAGATGATCGATCACGGCAGCCTGAACGAAGCCATCGAAGCCTGCGAAGTTGGCGAGCACACACATCCACGTCATCAGGCGGACTTCATGCGTCTCCGGGCCGAGCTGCATATGATGCTGGGCGAGTTGGACGAAGCCGAAGCGCTGTATTCGGAATTGTTCGCCAAGCGTTCCATCGCCTGGGCGCGGCTCGGCCTGGCGACCACGCTGTTCATGCAGAATCGCCTGGCCGAAGCCGAAGACATGTTGCAGACGTTGGTCGATGAAAAGCGGCAATTCCTTGAAGCCTACGACTGGCTGGCGCGCACACAGGAAGCGATGGGCCGGATGAAGCAGGCGCAACAGACGCTGGAAAACGCCGTGCATCGTTCGCCGTATGCGTTGCAGAGGTTGCGCCGGCTCGGCTGCGTGGCGCTGGAAACGGGCGACGCCGATACCGCGCATCGCGTCTTCCAGCAAGTGGTCGCGAAGGCGCGGTTTTCGGAATTTCGCGAACCCGAAGATCATGTGCGGCTGGTCGAGACATCGATCGGCAAGGGCGAATTGAAACTGGTGACATCGGCGATCCGCGAGCTGGCGAAGTCGCTTGCCAACGTGCGCAAGACGCCGGCTTGCCGCGCGCTGGCGACGGCGATGCTGCACAAGCACAATGGCGATACGGAGCAGGCGATCGAAGAACTGGAAGCGGCGATTGCCGCCTGCCGTGAACCGATCGGCATGTCCAACGACACGAAAATCACCCTGGCACGCAATTGCCTGCAGAGCGGACTCGAACAGGGTGCCGTCGAGGTGATGACGGCGGTGGTGGGCAACGCATCGAATAGCGCGGCGGTGTCACGCGCGATGCATGTGTTCCGCGAAGCGGGGCGCGACGATCTCGCCAAGCGCGTCGCGCGTGAGAGCAAGAGCCAGGTCGTCGACCTGGTTGCGGCCGGCGCGGAAAAGGCGCGGCTGGGCGACTATCACGGCGCCGTGGCATTGATGTCTGAAGCGGCGGCCAAGTTGCCGGAGAATCCGCAGGTCGTCTTCAATGCGGCGTTCGCTGTACTCAAGTGTCTGGACAGCACAGGCTGGGATGCGCAGCTTGGCGAACTGGCGCGCGGCTATATTGCCAATGCGCGCCGCCTCGATCCGTGCAATCCGCGGCTTTCGCTGTTGACCAGCATGTACCGCGACATTCTGAAGAAATACGAGATCACGCGTGCCTACAAGTTGATTCCGCGCGTGTCGCCGGCCGAATCGGCGAGCCGACCGGCCTAGTTTCAGTCCGCTTGCAGGATGCGCTCGACAAGCTCCGGCGGACGGGCGATGACGGCGCGTTCATTGAAGCAGACGATGGGGCGTTGCAGCAAGCCGGGATGTGTTGCCAGGGCGTTCAGCAGTGCATCGTCGTCCGCCTCGGCGAGCTGTAATTCGGCGAAGGCGGTTTCACCATCGCGCACCATGTCGCGTACGGAGACGGCTCCTTCGGATTGCAGCAAACGGTGCAATTCCACCAGTTGCGCACGCGTCAGCGGCGTCTTCTGGTAATCGACGACCTGCAGGTCGAGGCCGTGTCGTTCGGCGAAGGCTGTGGTCAGTTCGAGGGCGCCGCGGGATTTCGAGCAGCGCGGATTGTGATAGATGGTCAGCATGATCGGCCGGCAATGAGGAAAATGTGTGTCGCATTATGCCGTTTTCAGCACGCATGCGTTTGCTGCGACGGCGGATCTTTCTATAATCGACAGGCCGGTTCCGATCGCGGTTCATGCAACGAAGCAGGCAAGCGCGGATAATTTGGCGAAAGCGGTTGTCTATCCCTGTTCCAGAATCTGAAGCGAAGCCATGTCCGATCAATCCGATATCAATCTGCCCCCCGTTCCCCCTGCCACTCCGGATGCGCGTCCCACTGCGGATCCGCTGCCGCCCGACCTGCCGACTGCATCGTCAACTGCGCCGTCGACAGCGGCTGAAGGTTCTGCTGCCGCGTCCGGCGCACCGTTTGTTCCCAGCGCCAAGCTGGAATTCAATCGGGATGGCACGCCGGCCTATCAGGCGCCGGACGACACGCCATGGCGGCATGTCTGGCGCGTGTTTTCGGCGCGCATGCAAAGCCTGTCCGATCAGGCCGGTCGACGGCTGACACAACGTACGCTGAAGATCGGCGTCTCCGCGCGCATCTTCCATCCCGAAGCCGGTGCCAGGGGCTTGCAGGCAAAGACCTTGCAATACCTGGAAGAGTCGATCGCACAATGGGTGATGTCGCGCGATGTGTTGGTATTCATGATCCCGACCGTCAATACCAACGGCATGCTGCACCCGAGCAAGATTCGCCTGCGCGACTACGCTAAACATCTGGACGGTCTGGTCTTGCAGGGCGGTGCGGACGTTGCGCCGCAGACCTATTCGCAAACGCCGACGCGCCCGGAATGGATAGGCGACAGTGCGCGCGACATGTACGAACTGGAGCTGCTGCACGAGTTCATCGAAGCCGGCAAGCCGGTGCTCGGCGTTTGCCGAGGTTGTCAATTGATCAATGTCGCCTTCGGCGGTACGCTGTATCAGGACATCGCGACCGACGTGCCGGACGCGATGCCGCATGTGAACGATTTGTACGACAGTCATCGCCATGCGATCAGCTTCCCGCCCGGTTCCTCGCTGGGCGCCTTGTTCGAATCCAGTGCTGCGCCGTTGGTCAATTCCATCCACCATCAGGCTGTGCGGGACTTGGGGCGCGATCTGGTGGTCGAGGCCATTTCCGAAGACGGTATTGTCGAAGCGGTGCGTCACTCGAAATCGCGGTTCGTGATGGGTTTGCAATGGCATCCGGAATTCCATCGTGCCGGCGGCGCGGAGCTGCTGGATTGCACGCCGATTCTCGACAATTTCCTGCGCGCGGCACGCGAAACGCGGTTTTGACCGGTTCCCGCCAGCCGGCGGGAATATCCATGCCGCATCTTCTTTTTCACGCTGCAAAAATAAGTCTGCCAAACCCTTTCTTTTGTTGACAAAGGGCGATCACTCACATATAGTTTGGGGTTCCCCGCGGAGGGGTGGCCGAGTGGTTAAAGGCAGCAGACTGTAAATCTGCCCTCTTACGAGTACGCTGGTTCGAATCCAGCCCCCTCCACCAAGAATGTCCGTGGGAAAAGAATTGAAGCAGCAGGTTTGTTTGGCGAAGCAGGTAGCCCTCGCGGGTGTAGCTCAATGGTAGAGCTGAAGCCTTCCAAGCTTAAGACGAGGGTTCGATTCCCTTCACCCGCTCCAGTTTTCAAGTCGGACGCGCGCAGTTGGCGCGGGCGGCAGGTAAGCCCTTTTAGCTCAGTGGTAGAGCACTCCCTTGGTAAGGGAGAGGCCACGTGTTCAATCCACGTAAAGGGCACCAAAGCATTTCGTTGCAAGGCGTTTCGTTGTTTTCGCGGTTGCGGTTTCAGTTTTAAACAAGCAGTCGGTCGGGCGTGTGCCTGAACATTCTCATCAAAATTGTTAGGAGTTCAAGATGGCAAAAGGCAAATTCGAGCGGACGAAGCCGCACGTGAATGTGGGCACGATCGGTCACGTTGACCATGGCAAGACGACGCTGACTGCTGCGATCACCACCGTGCTCGCCGAGAAGATGGGTGGCGAGGCCAAGAGCTTCGCCGAGATCGACAACGCTCCCGAGGAGAAGGAGCGCGGGATCACCATCGCCACCTCCCACCAGGAGTACGCCACAGAGAATAGGCACTACGCCCACGTGGACTGCCCAGGCCACGCCGACTACGTCAAGAACATGATAACGGGCGCCGCCCAGATGGACGGGGCGATCCTGGTGGTCTCGGCGGCCGACGGCCCCATGCCTCAGACCAGAGAGCACGTGCTGCTGGCCCGCCAGGTGGGTGTGCCCTACATCGTCGTGGCGCTCAACAAAGCCGACATGGTCGATGACGAAGAGCTC
>DATDLO010000096.1:0-2673 GCA_036519215.1 Oxalicibacterium sp. | reverse complement strand
CGTGCGCCGCGTCGCGCTGTCGCGTCCGGACGTTTCGTTTTCGCTGTCGCACAACGGCAAGACCGTCGATCACTGGACCGTCAACGACATCGCCAGGCGCAGCGCGCAAATTCTCGGCAACGAATTCTCCGGCGCGCGCCTGCCGATCGAAGCGGCAGCGGGCCCGTTGAAACTGAACGGTTTCCTCGGCCTACCCCCCGCCGCGAAAGCGCGCGCCGACGGACAATACTTTTACGTCAACGGTCGCTTCGTGCGCGACAAGCTGTTGATGCATGCGGTACGTGCCGCTTATGAAGACGTGCTGCACGGCGACCGCTATCCGTCCTACGTGATTTCGCTCGAACTCGATCCGGCGCTGGTCGACGTCAACGTGCATCCGTCGAAGATCGAGGTACGCTTCCGCGACAGCCGCGCCGTGCACCAGTTCGTGTTTCACGCTGTCACACGAACGCTGGCGCAAACCTCGGCCACCGCACACGGCGCCGCTCCCTCGCCGACACCGGCATCGAGCAGTGCGCTGCCATGGCTGCGCGAACAGCAGCAGGCGTCATTTGGCACACTTGGCGCACAGTTCGGCGCACAGCCAGGTACGCCATTCGGCAACGCTTTCGGTATCGCGCAAACGACGGAAAACTACGGTGCATTGTTCGCCGACGGTGCGGCAAACGCGTCCATCGCATCCGGCCTGGCTGCTGCGCTGCCGACAGCCTCCGCACCGGCGATGCCGCAGGATGAGGAATTTCCGCTCGGCTTCGCGCTTGCCCAATTGCACGGTGTCTTCGTGCTGGCGCAAAACAGGAAAGGACTGGCGTTGATCGACATGCACGCCGCCCACGAACGCATCCTGTACGAACAACTGAAGAACGCACTGGATACCGATGCGGTCCAGGTGCAACCGTTGCTGATTCCGGTCACATTTCACGCCGATGGCATCGAAGTCGGTACTGCCGAAGAAAATCGCGACGTGCTGCAATCGCTCGGTTTCGACATCGCCGTGATGTCGCCGACCACGCTGGCGGTACGCGCTGTTCCTGCACTGCTGAAGAACGCCGACGCGCAATCGCTGGCGCGCGACGTACTGCGCGACGTGCGCGAATTCGGCGGCTCGCGCGTGCTGGTCGAGCGCCGCAACGAACTGCTGGGCACGCTTGCCTGCCACACCGCCGTGCGCGCCAACCGCACGCTGACGGTGCCGGAAATGAACGCACTGCTGCGCCAGATGGAAGCCACCGAACGCGCCGACCAGTGCAATCACGGCCGGCCGACCTGGGTGCAGCTCGCGCTGTCCGATCTGGACAAACTGTTCCTGCGCGGACAGTAAGCGCCGCCTCGCATGACCGCTCCCGCCGCACCGCTGGCCGTCGCCATCATGGGCCCCACCGCGTCCGGCAAGACCGCCGCCGCGCTGGAAATCGCCGCGCGTATCCCATCCGAAATCATCTCCGTCGATTCCGCCCTCGTCTATCGTGGCATGGACATCGGCACCGCCAAGCCCAGCCGCGAAGAACTCGCCAGCGTGCCGCATCATCTGATCGACATCCTCGATCCGACCGAATCGTATTCGGTCATGCAGTTCCGCAACGATGCAATCCGTCTGGCCGGCGAGATAAGCGCACGCGGCAAACTGCCGCTGCTGGTCGGCGGCACGATGCTGTATTTCAAGGGATTGAAGGACGGCCTCGACGATCTGCCGCAAGCCGACGCTGCCGTGCGCGCGCAACTCGATGCCGAGGAAGCTGAACTGGGCACGCCCGCGCTGCATGCGCGACTGGCGGAAATCGATCCAGTCACCGCCGCAAGACTGAAACCGAACGATTCGCAACGCATCCAGCGCGCGCTGGAAATCTGGCTGCTGACCGACCAGCCGATGTCGTCGCTGTTGGAAAAAGCGCCGAAAAGCACCTTGCCGTTCACGCTACTGCCGATCGCGCTTGAACCGGGCGATCGCAGCGTGCTGCATGCCCGCATCGCCGCACGCTTCGACGCAATGCTGAAAGACGGTGGATTGATTGAAGAAGTAAAGACGCTACGCGCCCGCGACGACCTGCATCCCGGCCTGCCGTCCATGCGCTGTGTCGGCTACCGACAGACCTGGGAATATCTGGACGGCCTCTACGGACTGGCTGAACTGCGTGAAAAAGGCATTGCCGCCACCCGCCAGCTTGCCAAACGCCAGATCACCTGGCTGCGTTCGATGCCGGATCGGCACGTCGTCGATTGCCTAGCGCCCGATGCACCAGCGCAGATACTAAGGGAAATCGCACGTTTTACCGGGAATCCCAAGGATTGATCGCAGTCGGCCGGATTTTGCCAGACCGGCAATATTTCCAACCAATGCCGATCTTGACAGCCATCGGCAGAAACGCCATAATTTCGGGCTCTACTGGTGATATAGCTCAGTTGGTTAGAGCACAGCACTCATAATGCTGGGGTCGGTGGTTCAAGTCCACCTATCACCACCAAGAACATGTCCAAAGAAGTTTCAGGACGCCCTAAAACCCGCGCCAAGCCTAGTGCTTACGCGGGTTTTTTGTTTTTCTACGTTCGAGGCGCTCCATTGGCATCCAATATACGCGGGGGTGGTTTCGGGGCAGGTTCATCAAACTAGAAATCTCTAGAAATTGGCGACATTTTTGTACTTCAGCTAAAGCAGACGTTCTAAACGTCAGCTAT
>DATDLO010000095.1:0-6704 GCA_036519215.1 Oxalicibacterium sp. | reverse complement strand
AAATCATGTCGCGCAATACTCTGAATACGCTCAAGGAATTCAAGATTTCCAAAGCGCGTAAAGGCGCGTTCTATTCCCTGCCCGCACTGGGCGACAAACTCGGTGTGGACGTTTCCCGCCTGCCGGTCTCGATCCGCGTCGTGCTGGAATCGGTGCTGCGCAACTGCGACGGCAACAAGGTCACCGAGGAACACGTACGCCAGCTCGCCAACTGGGCGCCGAATGCCGCCCGTACCGACGAGATTCCGTTCATCGTCGCGCGTGTGGTACTGCAGGATTTTACCGGCGTGCCACTGCTGGCCGATCTGGCCGCGATGCGCGGCGTGGCCGACCGCATGGGCAAGAACCCGAAAAACATCGAGCCGCTGGTGCCAGTCGATCTGGTAGTCGACCACTCGGTGCAGATCGACCACTTCCGCGAGAAGAACGCGCTCGATCTGAACATGAAGCTGGAATTCCAGCGCAACAACGAGCGTTACCAGTTCATGAAATGGGGCATGCAGGCATTCGACACCTTCGGCGTCGTGCCGCCGGGTTTCGGCATCGTGCACCAGGTCAATCTCGAATATCTGGCGCGCGGCGTGCACAACAAGGATGACGTCTACTATCCTGATACGCTGGTCGGCACCGATTCGCACACGACGATGATCAACGGCATCGGCGTGGTCGGCTGGGGCGTCGGCGGCATCGAGGCGGAAGCCGGCATGCTGGGCCAGCCGGTCTACTTCCTGACACCGGACGTGGTCGGCGTGAACCTGACCGGCAAACTGCGCGGCGGCGTCACTGCAACCGATCTGGTGCTGACGATCACCGAGCTGCTGCGCCGCGAAAAAGTCGTCGGCAAGTTCGTCGAATTCTTCGGCGAAGGCACCGAGTCGCTGTCGCTGACCGATCGCGCCACCATCGCCAACATGGCGCCGGAATACGGTGCAACGATGGGCTTCTTCCCGGTAGACGATGCCACCATCAATTACTTCAAGGGCACTGGTCGCACGAAGGATGAGATCGATGCGTTCGAGAGCTATTTCAAGGCGCAAGGCCTGTACGGCATTCCGAAATCCGGCGAAATCGATTACACCCATGTCGTCGCACTGGATCTCGGTTCGGTCGCACCATCGCTGGCCGGCCCGAAACGTCCGCAGGATCGCATCGAGATCGGTCACGTCAAGCAGCAGTTCGCCGATCTGTTCGTCAAGCCGGTCGCCGAAAACGGTTTCAACAAAAAGGCCGCAGATCTGCACGCAAGCTACACGAATGCCGACGGCATTCCGGTCAAGAATGGCGACATCCTGATCGCCGCCATCACCTCGTGCACGAATACGTCGAACCCGAGCGTGCTGCTGACCGCAGGCCTGCTGGCGAAGAAAGCCGTCGAAGCCGGCCTCAACGTCGCACCACACATCAAGACCTCGCTGGCGCCCGGTTCGCGCATCGTCACGCAATATCTGCAACAAGCCGGCCTGCTGCCCTACCTGGAAAAACTCGGTTTCGGCCTGACCGCCTACGGCTGCACGACCTGCATCGGCAACGCGGGCGACCTGACGCCGGCAATGAACGAAGCGATCGCGAAGAACGACATCGTGGCCGCAGCCGTGTTGTCCGGCAACCGCAACTTCGAAGCGCGCATCCATCCGAACATTCGCGCCAACTTTCTCGCATCGCCGCCGCTGGTGGTCGCCTATGCGATTGCCGGCACCGTCACGCGCGACCTGATGACCGAACCGGTGGGCCGTGGCAAGGGCAAGGACGGCAAGGAACGCGACATCTATCTCGGCGACATCTGGCCAACCTCGCAGGAAGTCGAGAAACTGATGAAGTTCGCGATGAACGCGAAGAACTACAAGGACAACTACGCGCAAGTGAAGACCGAACCCGGCAAGCTGTGGGAACACATCACCGGCGTCGCTGAGGGTCAGGTCTACAACTGGCCGGATTCGACCTATATCGCAGAACCGCCCTTCTTCTCCGACTTTACGATGACGCCGCAGGCTGCAACCACGACGGTCACCGGCGCACGCGCGCTCGGCGTGTTCGGTGATTCGATCACGACCGACCATATCTCACCGGCCGGCTCGATCAAGGATTCTAGCCCGGCCGGCAAATGGCTGACCGAGCACGGCGTGCTGAAGGCAGACTTCAACTCCTACGGCTCGCGCCGCGGCAATCATGAAATCATGATGCGCGGCACCTTCGCCAACGTGCGCATCAAGAACCTGATGATTCCGCCGAAGGCCGACGGTTCGCGCGTGGAAGGCGGCCTCACCCGCTTCCAGCCAAGCGGCGAAGAAATGTCGATCTACGACGCCGCGATGCGCTACATGAAGGAAGACACGCCGACAATGATATTCGCCGGCGAGGAATACGGCACCGGCTCGTCGCGCGACTGGGCGGCAAAAGGTACGCAGCTGCTCGGCGTCAAGGCCGTGGTCGCCCGCTCCTTCGAACGCATCCACCGCTCCAACCTGGTCGGCATGGGCGTGCTGCCGCTGCAATTCACCGGTAACGATAGCGTCGCGACGCTCGACATCAAGGGCGACGAAACCTTTGACCTGAAAGGCCTGGAAGGCAGCATCCGTCCGCAACAGGAAGTGACGCTGGTCATCCACCGTGCCAACGGCAGCACCCAGGAAGTCACGCTGCTGCTGCGCATCGACACGCCGATCGAGGTCGATTACTACAAGCATGGCGGCATCCTGCCGTTCGTGCTGCGCCAATTGCTGGCTGCCTGATCTTTCGTTCTTCCTGCCAAAGCCGCATGCCGGAACGCATGCGGCTTTTTTTCGCCTGTCTCCCCGGTTTCACCGTTATCCGGCGGTGATACGTATTCAACTACAATACGCTTCCTGTCCTCCACTTCCATTCTTCATGCGTCGCCCCTCCAAAAAAAATTCCGGTAGCAAACTTTCCGTCGACGGCCAGCGGCTGACGACGTTTTCGCAAGCGATCGATCAGGCCGCCAGCCGCCTGGAAGAACGCTATTGGGAAAACCAGCTGGATGCCTTGCTGCACAAGCTGCTGCGCAATCAGCATCAGGACGTGATCGATGCCGCGCTGGATAACCTGTTCAAGCAGGAATCCGGCGCCTACGATGCCTTGATGGAAAGCGTCGAGGCTGCCGCGGAATCCTGCACGATCGAGCATGACGGCACGCAATACGATGTGCTGCTGATCGCCATGCCCATCCTTGCCTGGACGCGCTTCTCCATTGCATCGGGCTCGCTCCCTGCCGAAATGGCGATGACGCTGTCCGCCCATTTGCATGCGCATGTGCTGGCGGCAGACGTGAAGACGGCGATGTCGCCGATGCTGTTCTCGATCGACCAGTTGCCGCGCACGCATGCCGACACCTTTGCGTTGACCCAGCAGATGGGCCTGGCTGCCTTGAAAAACACCGCATTGAAGTCGCCGGTGCGCCAGCCTGAAACTGCGCCCTTCCTGGCCGACACCCGTTATCTGCTGGCGGCGATCGCCGCGCCCGCCGGCGCGCCCCTGTTCCGTTGGCAAGCGTCCGCCGATCCGGCCGAACGCGATCAGGCGCTGGCACAATGGAATGCGCAAGCCCTGCCCAACATCGCGCGGCTATTGCCCGGCTGCGGCATCGAACTGTTGCTGCCGGAAGCTTACTTCGTTGCCTGTCGCGAAGGCGATCGCCTGATCCGGCCGGCCTCGATACGCGCCGCCGTCCACTATCTGACGCATACGCTGGAAATCGAACCCGCAGCCTTGCAGGCCGTCATCGGCAGCTTCGGCGACGAGGAAAACAACGGCCGCGTCGACGAATACCGGATCGGCTTCGGATTGGCCGGCGACGACGACGTTCTGTACGGCGTCGTCTGGCCGCTGTACGGACAGGAAGACGATGACGAGGCATATCGCATTGCACCGTCGCCGGCATCTGCCGCATCCACCGCATCTGCGTTGGAACCGGCGTTGCGCAGGACGCCGACCGAGGAAATCGCCGTCCTGCTGGAAGGGTGCGGCATCATCCGCATCAAGCGGCTGGCCGAACTGTTTGCGATGGAATTCTGCGACGACTGCGGCTCACCCCTGTTCCCGGACGTCAACGCCGATCTGGTCCACGCAGAAATGCCTGAGGATGCGCCAGCCGGCAACACACATCTACATTGACGCACGTCATGCGGCGATTGTGTATCGCCCCTGCCGCTTGTCTTTACCGCAGCGGCCTGCAGATCATCAGGACGACCAGGACGTATACGGCCGTTTCAGCAGGCTGGAATTGAAGTAGCGCGCATCACCGGTCACTTCCTCTCCCAGCCAGTCGGGCCGCGCGAATGACTGCGTTTCACTTTCGAGTTCGATTTCGGCGACGACCAGCCCGAGGTTGTCGCCGAAGAACTCGTCCACTTCCCACACCATGCCTTCATGCACGATGCGTGTGCGCTTCTTCTCGATCAGCGGCCGTTCGCAGATATCGCTCAACAGCGCCTCCGCATCCGCCAGGGGAATGTCGTATTCCCATTCGCCGCGGCTGAATCCCTGCGTGCGTCCCTTGATCGTCAACGTGGCAATCTCTCCCTCGATGCGTACGCGTACCGTACGATCCGGATGCGTCGACAGATAGCCTTGCCGCATTGCCACGCCCTGTGCCAGCGCTTTCCACGCATCGCTGCGAACCAGGAACTTGCGCTCTATTTCCACGCTCATTGACGGCTCCTGCGCAGATGGCCGAGTATCGGCACCAGCATGTCGCGGCCCAGTTGCGCGCTGCGTGCACCGTTCCAGCCGACTTCCGGTTGCGGCGCATCCACATTGTCCTTGAACGGCATTTCCAGCGTCAGCGATACGCATTTGAACGTATGGCCGATATATTTGGACGCCAGTTTCAGCATGTCTTCCCGGTATTTCCCGGACGGATAACCGAAGCGCGTCTGGAAATCCGTGCTTGCCTGAAGCAAATCGTCAATGAAAGCCTGCTGTTCCGCTTTCTGTTTTTCCGAAAAGCCTTCCAGCATCTCGCTGCCAGCGACGAATACGTAAGGCAACCCTTCATCGCCATGGATATCGAGGAACAGATCGCACCCGGTCGCATGAATGCGATTTTTGACATGAAAAACTTCCGGGCTGGATACCAGCGATGGCGTCATCCATTCGCGATTCAGGTTTGCGCCGGTCGCATTGGTACGCAGATTGCCGTTAATAGCGCCGTCCGGATTCATGTTCGGAACGATATGGAACACCGCATGCTGCAGCAGTTCATGCGCAACCGGATTGCCGGCATCCAGCAACGCATCGATCATTCCTTCGGCAAACCATTCGGCCATCGCCTCGCCCGGATGCTGGCGCGCAATGACCCAGATCTTCCTCGACGCTGCCGCGTCTCCGATCGTCAGCATGTCCAGATCGCGGCCGTCGATCGTGCTACCCAGGTTTTCTATGCGCACCAATGGCGAAGCTTGCGCACGCCCGAGCATCGTCAGATGGCGATCCCACGAATAGGGTTCAAAATAGGCGTAATAGATGCTGTCCGCCTGCGGTGCATGCGTGATCGTCATCACCTCGCCATCGAACGTCGTCGGCACGCGAAACCAGTTTTCACGATCGTAGCTGGCGACCGCCTGATAATCCTTCCAGCCGTCCGGATAAGTGGCCTCCCCCGCATTCAGCAGGCGCATGGTGCATCGTTCTCCGCGCGCGCCCTGCAGACGGAAATAAAACCACTGCGCAATATCCGCGTGGCTGTCCTTGCGCAAGCGCAGATCGATCTGCTCCGCACGCACGGCGTCGACGACGTCGATCGCGCCCGCATCGAAGCCGGAACTGATTCTGATGGTCATTGCATCCCTTGATAAAAAGCCGACGGCAAGATACCGTGGCTCGAACAGGAAGACAGAATTGTAGGGGATTTGCCGTGATGCTGAACCGCTGCTGCCGTCAACATCAGGAGAGAATTGGTGCCGGTATATTTTCGAACCGCCGGCTCCGGTAATTGATGACGAATTGTAAAGACGCCATCATCCGCCGGCTATCGGCCAATTCCTGATTGCGTTGTAGGAAAGCCGGCAGAAAACCGGGCTGCTTTTCGCACAACCTTGATACCGCCTTGCATCATCCCAAACCGAATTCCTGCAATGCAGGAAGCAATTTCGCATTCCTGTGGCCCGGTCGCGTCAGCTTGCTTAAGGCGAAACGCTGCAACTCGTTCAGGTTCGCCCATTGCGCCTGCTCAATGGTCGGCAGTGATAATGCATCCAGCGTATCGATCACGTCTTGCGGTACCGTATCTTTCTGTTGCCATGGCGGCGACGGATCGATGTCGACCTGTTCCACAGCCTTCTCGGGATCGTTCGCGTACGGTGCCAGCATCGTGGTCAGGCATGCACAAAAAGCCGCTCGTTGCTCATCGGATGCAAACGGCATTGCAACCAGTTCCTCACGTTCATCGCGACTCAAGGCCTGCCATGCAGCCAGCGAAATGCGCAAACCACAAACATCCAGCTTCAGCCGCATGACCATCGGGACCCGGCGCAGCGCATAACCGCCATTCTGTTCGAAATCGAAAAGCGTCACCATGCGACGCCTTGATGCAGTTCATGCAGGCTATCCGCCTGTCTTGTCGTGCTTGTCGTCGAGATGCTCTCCCAGCTTTTCTTCATTATCCTGTTCCAGATTATCCGCCGCCTTGGCACGCGGATCGTTTCCATAGCCTGTCGTCGCCGGTGTCGCGGGCTTTTCCCGGGATGGTT
>DATDLO010000094.1:0-5555 GCA_036519215.1 Oxalicibacterium sp. | reverse complement strand
ATGATGATGACCGGCAGGCCCGGATGCTTGGCTTTGATTGTCTGCAACAGTTCCAGACCGGATTCGCCCGGCATGCGGATGTCCGACACGAGCACCTGCGGCGCGCTCTCCTTCAGCGCCTCCATCGCGTCGCGCGCGTTGGAAAAACTTTTGGTGGCGAGATTCTCGCGCGCCAGCGCTTTTTCCAGCACCCAGCGTATCGATTCGTCGTCGTCAACAATCCAGATTGGTTTCATATGGTTTCGTTATCCCGTGTCACGGCGATGCACGCATCGCCTCTATGGTTATCCCGCCTCACGGCAATGGAATCAGGATCCTGAAATCCGTGTATCCGGGCCGGCTTTCACACTCGATCACACCCAGATGCTGCTGCACGAATGTCTGCGCCAGCGTCAGTCCCAGTCCGCTGCCGCCATCCCTGCCCGACACCAGCGGGTAGAAAATCCGGTCGCGAATATCGGGCGGAATGCCCGGTCCGTTATCGATGATATGCAAGTCTAATGCCAGCCGGTAGCGCACCTTGGCCAGCGTGACCTGCCGCGCGATACGCGTACGCAACGTGATTTCCGCCGTGTCGTCCGCCATCTGCGGCAACAGCACCTGCGCGGCATTGTGCGCAATGTTCAGCACGGCCTGGATCAGTTGTTCCTTGTCGCCGCGAAACTCCGGAATCGATAGGTCATAATCGCGCTGGATTTTCAGGCCGTAGGGAAATTCGGAGACGATCAGGCTGCGCACGCGCTCGCAGACTTCGTGGATGTTCACGTCGCCGACGATGTGCGGCCGGCGATGCGGCGCCAGCAGGCGGTCCACCAATGTCTGCAGCCGATCGGCTTCCTTGATGATGACTTGCGTGTATTCACGCAGTTCCTTCAGGTGCCGTTCGGGAATTTCCAGTTCCAGCAATTGCGCCGCACCGCGAATGCCGCCCAGCGGATTCTTGATCTCGTGCGCCAGATTGCGGATCAGTTCCTTGTTGGCCTGGCTCTGATCCAGCAGGCGCTCTTCGCGATCCAGTTTCAGCTGCTGCAGGTTTTCGCGCAGCTCGATCAGCACCGGCATCTCGGGATCGTCGAGCGTGGTGACGATGACATGCACCTGCAATGCTTCGCGTCCGGCGCGCTCGAGCGCCAGATCCTGGCGTTTGTCGGCAAACTGGTGCGCCAGCGCTTCCTCGTACATCAGTTGCAGTTCCTCGCTGTTGAGGAACAGTTCCGACAACGTATGATCGACCAATGCCTTGCTCGAATTCTCGAACAGGTTTTCCGCAGCCGGATTGGCATAGATCACGCGACCGGCGCCATCCATCACCAGGACGGCCGATGCCAGCAGATCCAGGCCATCGAATGCAATCGCATTTTTTTTCACAGGAATCCAGACAACAAAAATAGACAGCCAAAAAAGAATGGCCGCATCATGCGGCCAGACTCAAGCAAACATCGTACCGATGCCGCACACGCTCATTTCAGGTTGTTCAGTTCGCGTTTCAGGGCTTCGACATTCTTTTCGCTCCGCGCCAGATTGTCCTTCAGCGTGGCGGTGCGTTCCTGGTATTTCGCATAGTTGCGCTCGCTGCCGAGACGCTCCGGCTGTCCGTTGTTGTATTCGCTGCGGATGTCGGCCAGCTTCTTCTCTTCCTTGCGCAATTCGTCCTGCAGGATCTGGCGGCGTTCGTTGTCGCGCGCCTTCTGCACGGAATCGTCGACGCGCGGGAAATCAGATGGTGTCGACTTCGATGCCGGCGCACTCTTCGCCGGCGCAGGAACCGTCGTCATCGGCGGCAGATCGACCTTCTTGCAGCGGGCAGTGGAGCCGGTGTTCTTGTATTCCTTGTTGCCGTTGGCATCGATGCACAGATAGACGTCGCTCTGCGCAAATACCGGAAGCACGATGATGGAGCACAACAGGAAGGCTAATTGACGTTTCATAAACTTTCTGTCTGAAAGTGTTAAATGCGAGCCTTAGTTTATGCCAAGTAACTCGGGCTGACAAACAGCAGGCACCAAATCGATGCACCGCGCCATCATCTGGCATATGGAACAAGTGCGCAGCGGATAACGGCAATCCGGAAGGTGCATAACAGGCAAACAAAAAGCGGGAAAAGCTTGCGCTCTTCCCGCTTCGTTTCGACCTTCGACCGCTGATTACAGCGAGTAGTACATATCGAATTCGACTGGATGTGCCGTCATGCGGAAACGCTGCACTTCCTGCATTTTCAGTTCGATGTAGGCATCGATCATTGCGTCGCTGAAGACGCCGCCACGGGTCAGGAACTCGCGGTCCTTGTTCAGGTTATCCAACGCTTCTTCCAGCGAAACGCATACGGTCGGGATCAGCTTGTCTTCTTCCGGCGGCAGGTGGTACAGATCTTTCGATGCTGCTTCGCCCGGATGGATCTTGTTCTGCACGCCGTCGAGACCTGCCATCAGCAAAGCTGCAAAGCACAGGTACGGGTTGGCCAGAGGATCAGGGAAACGCGCTTCGACGCGACGGCCTTTCGGGTTCGACACGTGAGGAATACGGATCGAAGCGGAACGGTTACGTGCCGAGTAAGCCAGCTTGACCGGTGCTTCATAACCTGGAACCAGACGCTTGTACGAGTTGGTGCCCGGGTTGGTGATCGCGTTCAGTGCTTTCGCATGCTTGATGATGCCGCCGATGTAGTACAGAGCGAAATCGGACAAGCCGGCGTAGCCGTCGCCTGCGAACAGGTTCTTGCCGTCTTTCCAGACCGACTGGTGAACGTGCATGCCCGAACCGTTGTCGCCAACGATTGGTTTCGGCATGAAGGTCGCCGTTTTGCCGTAGGTGTGTGCAACGTTCCAGACCACGTATTTCAGATTCTGGGTCCAGTCAGCGCGCTCGACCAGCGTCGAGAACTTGGTGCCCAGTTCGTTCTGGCCTGCGCCAGCAACTTCGTGGTGATGCACTTCAACCGGAATGCCCATCGACTCCAGAATCAGCGACATTTCCGAACGCATGTCCTGGAAGCTATCGACTGGCGGGACCGGGAAGTAGCCGCCCTTGACTGCCGGACGATGGCCGGTATTGCCGCCTTCGATCTTTTCGCCGGTGCTCCACGATGCTTCTTCCGAGTCGATCTTGACGAAGCAGCCGTCCATGCCGATTTTCCAGCGGACGCCGTCGAAAATGAAGAATTCTGGCTCAGGACCGAAGTAAGCGGTGTCGCCCAGGCCGGAGGATTTCAGATAGGCTTCAGCGCGCTTGGCGATCGAACGCGGATCGCGGTCGTAGCCCTTGCCGTCGGATGGTTCGACAACGTCGCACTGCATGAACAGCGTCGTTTCTTCCATGAACGGATCGATATTGGCGGTGTTCGGGTCCGGCATCAGCAGCATGTCGGACGCTTCGATACCCTTCCAGCCGGCGATCGACGAACCGTCGAAAGCATGACCGGATTCGAACTTGTCCATGTCGAAATGCGAAACCGGCACGGTAACGTGCTGTTCCTTGCCTCGTGTATCAGCAAAGCGGAAATCAACGAATTTGACTTCGTTGTCTTTCACCATCTTCAAGACCTCTGCGGCCGTCCTTGCCATGCGAATCTCCTAAAATTGGGAACGTACGAAATTTGTTGGGGGTTGTGATCCGTGCTGAGGCTTGCGTCAAACAGCATGCGTCCATAACTCGGCGAAATAATAGCAGATTCCATGCCACCAACTTTGCAATAATCTCGGGCCCGCACCCGAACAAGGCATACCGATAATTTACAGGTGCCATGCGGGTTTGCCGGGATTTGCAGGACATGAGAAAGCAGCACCAATTCGGTGCAAATTCATCTTTTGCACAATATTAGTGCGCGCACGTTTTCGATGCGCACCAATGCGAAGCATTGCAATAAACCGGCAAGAAATTCCGCAATGTGGGAAGAATTGCAAGACATTCGCGGCCTGTGTAAAATTCTGCCTGGGTGTTCGCGCTGCATTTCGCAGACGACAGGCAACGCGATGGTCGGGCCGCCACGCGAAAATATGGATGACCATGAACCAGCCTCTTTCCCAGGAGAATCCCCTGCCGCGCGCGCAACGCATTGCCCAACGCGCCTTTTCCACCCTTGAGCGTTTCCTGCACGTCGAAGCATTCAGCGGTGTTGCCCTGTTGGTGGCAGCCGCCTTTGCCCTCGCCTGGGCCAATTCACCATTCGCCGATAGCTATCATCATCTTTGGCACACCGAAGTCGCCTTTTCGTTCGGCGGCTGGACTGTGTCGCAATCGCTGCATTTCCTGATCAACGATGTGCTGATGACCGTGTTCTTCCTCGTCGTCGGCATGGAAATCCGCCGTGAAATCCACGAAGGCGCGCTGGCCAGCCTGAAGCTGGCCGCCCTGCCGCTGACAGCCGCAGCTGGCGGCGTCATGGTGCCTGCCCTCATTTATCTCACGCTCAATCACACCGGCACACAAGCGCATGGCTGGGCGGTACCGACCGCCACCGACATTGCGTTCGCAGTCGGCGTACTGGCACTGCTGGGACGTTCCGTCCCGGTCAACGTTCGTATCTTCCTGCTGGCGTTGGCTATCATCGACGATATCGCCGCCATTTTGATCATCGCAATTTTCTATTCGGCCGGACTCGATTACAGCGGCTTCGGCATCGCAGCGATCGGCATTCTGCTGGTGCTGGGTCTTCAGCGGATTGGCGTCGGCTCCGCCTATGCCTACGTGCTGCCGGGCGCCATTCTCTGGATCGGCTTGCTGAAGACCGGCGCGCACCCGACACTGGCCGGCGTGGTGCTTGGCCTGATGACGCCGGTCTTTTCCACACCCACCCGCGAACGTCCGCTGGACATGGCAGCCAGAGCCGTCAAGGAACTATGGACACACAATGAAGCGCCGAAAGTAGAAGCGCACGACCTGGCGGAGCCGCTGAAGAAATTGCGGCAGGCACAACGCGATCTGCTGCCGCCGGTCAGCCGCGTACAGATGGCACTGCATCCGTGGGTTGCCTTCGGCATCATGCCGCTCTTCGCGCTTGCCAATGCCGGCGTCACGCTGAATGGCGTCGATCTCTCCGCCAACGGCTCGACCGTCGTCATGCTGGGCGTACTGCTGGCACTGGTGGTTGGCAAGCCATTGGGCGTCATCAGTGCAAGCTGGATCGCCGTTCGTATCGGTTTGTGTGCATTGCCGCCTGGCGTCAACTGGGGCGGCGTCTGTCTAGTCGGCCTGCTGGCCGGTATCGGTTTCACGATGTCCATCTTCATTGCCAATCTGGCGTTTGTCGATGCCAACCTGCTTGGTGCAGCCAAGCTCGGTGTGCTGCTTGCCTCACTCTGTGCGGCGATACTCGGTCTAACATGGGGTGCCATTCGTGCCAGGAGACAGACGGCTCTCGCCAACGCGCAGCCATCATCGCAACACTGAACGCGGCACGAACGAAATTCCGTGAAAACTTTTGTGGAACCCGCCATGATCCCATCCGATATTCTCGCCATCGCGAAACAACGCGCGCAAGAAAATCAGCTTCCCTATGCCGGCGCCATGACGCCGCAGGAAGCCTATGCGCTGCTGCAGGCCGATGCGAAGGTGAAACT
>DATDLO010000093.1:0-2273 GCA_036519215.1 Oxalicibacterium sp. | reverse complement strand
CTGCATCCCACGGTTTCTTTTGCAGGATACGGGCGGGACCGTTCTCGAAGTAGCTCGGGCAGCCGATCACCTTGACGTTCTTGATGCCAAGGCGATTCAGGATTTCGGCTGTGTAATTGCCACGGACGCCGATCAGCTTGGACTTTTCCGAGAGAAGAGCGAGATTCCTCTTCTGGTTGGGGCTGAGGCGCTCGGCCAGACCAAGATCGTAACCATTGAATGAGTTTGCGCAGAGGCTCACCGGCACGATCGGAATCGTGATTTTTTCCAGAAAACGCGTGATCCGCTCGACCGGAAGATTCGAAAAATCCTCTCGGATGGCATCCTTCATCGTCCAGACAAGATGCGAATATTTTGCATTAATCTCTTCGACAAGCTGATCGGAGAGATTTGTCTCCAGAGCGTTGGAAATGTGATCGACTTTGACGGGGCGCCCGAACAGCGCTTTCAGGAATCCGTAAGAGATGTAGCCATTTCCGATGTTCTGACCCCTGATGCCGCTTTGGGACGGCCCCATGCTTTTCAGGAAATCCTGCATGCCCAAGGATTCGGGAAGGGCCGAGTTGAAAAGGAAAATCCTGCTGGCGTCAGTCATCGTTCCACTTTTTCGAATCATGAATATTTCTGCTTATTGTGCCCAAGGTGGTGGCTCGGTTCCGGCAACGGGCGACGCGTACAGAACAAGGTCGTAGTAGTAGGCAGGTGAATGCTGGCGCAACCGGAAATGGTAGTCATCCACCAACTTGTCAAGCTGTCCCACGACATCGAGCAAGTCATGGGCATAGTGGTAAACGCAAATGGCCATGCGCGGGCGCTGCGTGTGGATGAGGCGGGATGCGCCTTCCAGGGCCTTGACCTCGAAACCTTCGATGTCCAGCTTCAGTAGCGTCAGTTTTTCCAGTTCGTCGTCTAGGCGCGTAGTGGGCACGGCAATACCGCCATCCGGTGATACATGACTGGAGACGGTACCCGTTTCCTTGAAGCGCAACGTCGTATGTTCGTTGGAGATGGCTTTGTTGATGGCCCTGAAATTGTGCGGGGAAAGCGGAAGCGCGTCGGCGATGCCCTGCAATTTCTGGAAGTTGATGTTGTCGGGTTCGAAGGCGGTAATGCTTTCGTAACGAGAGCGGGAGGCGTCCAGAAACTTGCGAACGATGGGGCCCTGGTAGGCACCGCCATCACAGAAGTGTTCGCGCTGCCCCAGTTGAAAGGTGCTGCTGTCTGCAAACGCGGAAAAATATTCGCTGGCGGGCGCGGCCCAGGCCGCCAACAGGTAGCTGGCGTCGTAAGTCAGGCGAAACAACAGGTTGCTGTAGAGCGTGAAAACACTGAGGTCGTCTTCCAACCGGTCGGCAAGGCGCAAGAATTCGTCCAGGCGCAAAAGCGTGCGTTGACGGTAGGTGCGGGCAGGCTCGTACACGGAAGCCAGTCCACAGTGGGCAATGGCCAGGGCTGCATCGACCCGTTGGATGTTCGCTTGCTCGCAGAGCTTGATGGACATGCCCCGTTCTGCCGGGCTGTATGAAAAATCGACGGCTAATGCTTGGGGATAACGACTGGCCTGTTCAATGAACTGGCGTGTACTCCAGCGTGGGACACCGTGAATGGTGCTGCTGGCGCCATCATCAACGGCGGCGACTACATTGCCGGCATGCCTGACGATGCCTGGCCCCTGCATGGGGCCAACGCCAGAGCGAGGCTGGAGTATAAAAACAGGGCGCTGCTCGAAATCAGGAATCAGCGGATCCTCGGCAGGCGCGACGTTCGGTTGCTCGATGCCGGCAGCAGTGCAGAGATCGCTGGCAAACGCCCGTCCACGCGTACTGCAAGAAAAATCAATGGCGACAGCATCAGGGAATTGCGCAGCCTTGGCCAGAAACTCTTGACTGCTCCAGCGCGGTACGCCGTGAATGCAGTCCAGATGGGTGTTTTGGTCATCGACCGCGGCAGCGACCTGTTGCAGGCTGGCGACAACCTTGGAGCCATACGCCATGCCGGCATAGGACTGGGGAGCGACAAGGAATGCGGGACGGTTGGCAACCGCTGGCAGGCGCGCAAAGATATCGTCAAATGCGGGGCGATCCTGCTCCGCGATACGCAGAATCTGTTGTCGAAGCTGTTCATTTTTCAAGCGCATGCATGTCACTTTCCATAGGTATGAATGGGCTCGTCATAGCGACTATCGAATACTGTCTTGCCAGGCACATCATTTTCGTAAAGGCGCGGCCAGCCCAATTCACAGCCACGGCCGACTTTGACACTCGCACGAATGG
>DATDLO010000092.1:0-3433 GCA_036519215.1 Oxalicibacterium sp. | reverse complement strand
CGACTGATACGCTGCGCGCGCTTCGTCCAGCTTGTTCTGTGCCACCAGAATGTCGCCCTTGCGGTCTTCGACCACGCCGGCAAACTGCGCTGGGAAATCGCCGGACAGCACCTTCAAGCCCTCTTCATAGGCCTTTTCATCCAGCAGGATGCCGGCCAGCCGCACCTTGGCGACGGCCTTGTATGCGTCATCCCGACCGTGATCGATCACCCACTGCAGTTGCGTTTTCGCCGCCTGATAATCGCTACTGTCGAAAGCCATCTTGGCCGCAGCCAGCGCGCTCATCTGTGCATACGCCGTGCGCGTATATCGCTCCTGCACATCCGACGCTACGCGCAGCACTTTTTCCTTGTCCTGCGCTTGTGACGCCTGCTGCAATTCTTCATACAGGTGTGCGGCCTCTGCCGCCTGGTTCCGCTGGTAGTAATTCCAGCCACTCCAGCCCGCATAGACAGCCAGGGCAATGATGACTACCCAGGTAATGAGATTGCCGTACTGGCTCCACCAGGATTTGAGGCTGGCCAGTTGTTCCTGCTCTGCGTGATCGTATGCCATGATGGTCCGAATTAATGGTGATAGTGTACGTGCTCGTGGCCATGATCGTCGCCGACGATCTGGTCGACCAGATAATCAGGAATCGCCGCGAAAGCGACGTGCGACTGACTGCCGCCGGTTTCCGCGCCGCGCATTTCCTTGACGACTGCCTCGCCCTTGGCGATTTCATCTTCACCGATGATGATCGCATAAGCCGCGCCGCTGGCATCCGCCCGTTTCATCTGCGACTTGAAGCTGCCCGGTCCGCTTGCCGATGCGCAGTGCAATACGACATCGAGTCCGGCATCGCGCAAACGTTCCGCCACGACCGTCGCCTGCAACTGGGCTTCTTCGCCCTGATGGACGACATAAACGTCGCACTGGTTCGGCGACAACTGTTCGCCATTCGCCTTCATCAGCTCCAGCAACCGCTCCACGCCCATCGCAAAGCCGCAAGCAGGCGTCGGCTTGCCGCCGAACATCTCGACCAGTGGATCGTAGCGGCCGCCGCCGCAAACCGTTCCTTGCGAGCCGAGCTGATCGGTGATCCACTCGAACACGGTGCGATTGTAATAGTCCATGCCGCGCACCAGCCGCGGATTGATCGTGAATGGAATATTGTTGTGCCGCAGAATCTTCTGCACGCCCTCGAAATGCGCGCGCGATTCGTCGCCCAGATAATCGAGCAGCTTCGGCGCCGCATTGACCATGTCCTGCATCGTCGGATTCTTCGTATCCAGGATACGCAGCGGATTCGAATGCAGGCGGCGTTTCGCTTCCTCGTCCAGAATGTCGATGTGCTTTTCGAAATAGGCGATCAGATCGGTGCGATGGCGATTGCGCTCCTCGGCATTGCCGATCGAATTCAGTTCGAGACGAATATTCTGCAGGCCGAGATCATCCCAAAGACGCTGGCACATCAGGATCAGTTCTGCATCGATGTCCGGTCCGGCAAAACCGATGGCTTCCGCACCGATCTGATGGAACTGTCGATAGCGGCCGCGTTGCGGACGTTCGTGACGGAACATCGGGCCTGCATACCACAGGCGCTTGGGGCTGTCGTAGGTCAGATTGTGTTCCAGCACGGAGCGGACGACACCGGCCGTGCACTCAGGGCGCAGCGTCAGTTCGTCGCCGTTCATCGTATCGGTAAAGGAATACATCTCCTTCTCGACAATATCGGTAACGGCGCCCAGGCCGCGCGCGAACAGCGCAGTCGGCTCGACGATCGGCGTACGGATCTGCTGGAAGCCGTAGCTTTTCAACACCGTATGCACGGTGTTCTCGAACAACTCCCACAACGGAGCGTCGGCCGGCAGGATGTCGTTCATCCCTTTCACGCCGACGATTTTTTCTGTTTTCTTGTCTGACATTGATGTTCAGCGGCTTGGCTGCCGCGTTGATATTGGCCCGATTATTCAGGCCGTCTGCGAAACGATCTCTTCTTGTTCTTTGCCGTAACGGCGCTTCACGTAATCCAGCACGATATTTTGAAACTCCTGCGCGATATTGTCGCCGCGCAGCGTGACGGCTTTTTCGCCATCGACGAATACCGGCGCAGCCGGCGATTCGCCGGTGCCCGGCAGACTGATGCCGATGTTCGCATGCTTGGATTCGCCTGGGCCGTTGACGATGCAACCCATGACGGCCACGTTCATTTCTTCCACGCCCGGATACTGTTTCTTCCAGACCGGCATCTGCTCGCGCAGGAAAGTCTGGATGTCGTCCGCCAGTTCCTGGAACACGGTGGACGTCGTGCGGCCGCAACCGGGGCACGCAATCACCATCGGCGTGAACTTGCGCAAGCCCATCGTCTGCAGAATTTCCTGCGCAACGATGACTTCCTTCGTGCGATCGCCGCCCGGTTCCGGCGTCAGCGAAATGCGGATCGTGTCGCCGATGCCCTCCTGCAGCAGCACCGACAGCGCCGCCGTCGACGCGACAATACCCTTGCTGCCCATGCCGGCCTCGGTCAGGCCGAGATGCAGCGGATAATCGCAACGGCGCGCCAGATCGCGATAAACGGCGATCAAGTCCTGCACGCCCGACACCTTGCACGACAGGATGATGCGATCGCCGCCCAACCCCACTTCCTCGGCGCGCTGCGCATTCTCGATGGCAGACGTGACCAAGGCCTCGTACATGACAGCCTGCGCGCTCCACGGCGTTGCACGCGCCGCATTTTCATCCATGATGCGCGCCAGCAGTTCCTGATCCAGGCTGCCCCAGTTGACGCCAATACGCACCGGTTTGTCGTAACGACAGGCAATCTCGATCATCTGCGCGAATTGCGTATCGCGCTTGGCGCCCTTGCCGACATTGCCCGGGTTGATCCGGTACTTGGCCAGCAGCTTCGCGCATTCGGGATAATCGCTCAGCAGCTTGTGACCGTTGTAATGGAAATCGCCGACCAACGGCACGACGACGCCCATCTTGTCCAGCTGCTCGCAAATCGATGGCACGGCAGCAGCAGCTTCCGGCGTATTGACCGTGATGCGCACCATTTCCGAACCGGCACGCGCCAGTTCCTTGACCTGGATCGCGGTACCAATCGCATCGGCCGTATCGGTATTCGTCATCGATTGCACGACCACGGGCGCGTCACCACCGATGCGAATTTCACGCTCGCCGGCACGCACCACTGCGATGCGGCTGCGACGGCGGGCCAGCGGGCCGGAAGCGATCTGTTGCTGGGACATGTTTACTTCACATCCAAGCGGGCGACGTTGCTGCTGTTGCCCGATATATCGAGCGGCTTGCCACGCAGCGTGACATTGACGCCCGCGGCATTACCGATGACCATCGACGACGGAGCCGTAATTTCGAAAGCTTCGGTGGTGCCGGCCTTGAGCAGGCGTGACACCAGGATGCTGTCATCTGCACGGCGGATTTCAACCCA
>DATDLO010000091.1:0-2186 GCA_036519215.1 Oxalicibacterium sp. | reverse complement strand
GCCAGCCGCAGGGCCAGCACCGCCTTGGCGAAATCGGCATCGTCCAGGCTGTCGCCGATCTTGCGCAGATTGCCCTTCTGCGCCAGCACGAACCGCCCCATCGTGCGCTGCTCGCGCGTGGTGAAGCCGGACAGATCAGCGTTCTCGATCATATAGGCGCCGTGCTTGTGATAGCCGCTGTGCGAAACGGACAGGCCGATTTCATGCAGCAACGCGCTCCAATACAGCAAACGTGCGTAAGTATCGTTGTTCGGTTTCAACAGCGCGAACATCGTTGCGGCGATATAAGCGGCGCGATCGGCGCGGCTTTCATTCGCGTGAAAGCGCTGCAGGAATTCGCGCACCGACAGTTCGCGCCGGTCGCGCCGTGTGGCCCGCAATTGCAGATCCCACAGCACGCCCATTCGCAGGCCGGCCTCCACCGGCTTCATCGAACGAATGCCGAGTTCCTGCATGATGCCAATCAGTGTGGCGAGCCCGCCGGTGATGCTAGTCGCGCGGTCGGCCTTCATGCCGGCCAGATCGATGCGGCTGGCATGACCGAACTGGATCAGGCGGCGCTTCAGCGCCTCCAGGCTCTTCAGCGTCAGTTCCGTGCCGTCGCCGATGCCGTTGCGTGCAATCGCATCGGCGATCGCCCGTATCGTGCCGGACGAGCCGTAGGCGGTCGTCCAGGATTTCTCGCGATACTGCGGCGCGGCATCCTCGAAGCGTGAACGCGCGGACAGGATGGCGGCATCGAAGGCGGCCGCATCGATATTGCCGTCCGCAAAGAAACCGGTGGTCTGCGGTACCGTGCCGATGCTGAACGATTCCACGACTTCGATTTCCGTCCCGTTGCCGAGGATCAGTTCGGTCGAGCCGCCGCCGATGTCCAGCACCAGCCGGCGCTCGTTCGATGGCGAAGCACTGGCGACACCCAGATAGATCAGGCGGCCCTCTTCTTCGCCGGAGATGATTTCGATCGGATAGCCGATTGCCGCTTCCGCGCGCGGCAGGAAGGCCGCGGCATTCTTCGCGATGCGCATCGTGTTGGTGGCAACCACGCGCACCGCGCTCAACGGATAGGTGCTCAGGATGGAATTGAAACGGGCCAGCGATTCGATGGCGCTATCCATCGCCGCAGCGGTCAGATTGCCCTTGCTGTCCAGCCCCGAACCGAGGCGGATCGGATCGCGCGCACTCTTGATGATGCGCATCGTCTCGCCATCGTGTCTGCCGATATGCAGGCGAAAACTGTTCGATCCCAAATCCACTGCCGCAAACATCTGATCCTTTCAGGCCCGGTTTTCCTGTTCACGGCAGCATCGCGCCGCAACGAAAAGTTCGTGAAGATAATCCTGCATTGTGACCGCTTGATGACGATTTCGGAGGCGAACAAATGGTCGCCGGGCACACATCAACTCGCACATCAACTCATGCATCGAAAAATGCGGAAATTATTTATACCATTTTAGCTTCGTCGCGGCAAAACAGGAAACATGCTTCGTGATGCATGTCGTATATATGCCGAGAAAATGGCGAATGAAGGCGCGAACGCGCAGCGTTGTGACGGTCGGGATGAAGACCGATATGCGTCAGCCGAATTTTCTTGCCGCATCCAGCGCCAGCCCCGCGCCGATGCTGCCGAACAGATCGCCCTCGACACGGCGTGCTTCAGGCAGCAATGCCGCAATGCGCTCGCGCAGCAGCTGCACGCCGCTGGAGCCGCCGGTGAACACGACGGTATCGACGTCGTGCGCTGCGATGCCGGCGTCGGCCAGCAGGCGCGCCACCGTCGTTTCGATGGATTCGACCAGCTTGCCGATGGCCTGCTCGAATCCATCGCGTTCCAGCAGCAGCATTTCTGCCGGCTGCAGGCGATCGAGATGCAATTCGGTCTGCCGCTGCGACGACAGCGCAATCTTGCCCTCTTCCGCCTTCAGCGCCAGCCAGTGACCGGCACGCTGCTCAATCACGTTCAGCAGGCGATCCAGCTTTTCCTTTTCGCATGCATCGCGATAGATATCCTTGATCTGCAGCCAGGTCTTCTGCGTGTAGGCCAGGTTGATCGTGTGCCAGGTCGCCAGGTTGAAGTAATAGCTGGACGGCACTTCCGTGCCGCTGGCGAGACGCGATCCAAGTCCGAGCAGCGGCATGATGCTGTTCAGGCTCAGGTATTTGTCGAAATCGGTGCCGCCGATGTG
>DATDLO010000090.1:0-12297 GCA_036519215.1 Oxalicibacterium sp. | reverse complement strand
GTGCACGCGCGATATCGGCCAGATTGCCTTCGCTCGGACAACGCTCCCATTCCGCCTCGATCGCCAGCGCCAGCTCGGCCTGTGCCGCAGAACACACTGCCTGCAGCAAGGCATCGCGATCGGCGAAATGCCGATACGCCGCATTCGGCGCCACACCAACCTGGCGCGTCGCCTCCCGCAGCACGACCGCGCTGGGGCCGCCAGCACGTGCCAGCCTGGTTCCTGCTTCCAGCAAGGCGCGGTAGAGGTCACCATGCCTGTAGGTATCCCTTTTTGTTTCTCTTTTCATTGCTGCGCTGCCACTTTTTCTGTCATTTTGAATAATTGTGTACATCGTACACTTTTTGCATTATCGTTGCCGGACACTGTACACACTAACGGATTTCAAAGGAGAAACATCGTGAATGCAGACGCGAATGCGAGCGAGGTGCGTGCACTGCTCGAAAGCTGGTCGAAAGCCGTCGTCAAACGCGACGTCTCTGCCATCCTGGCGTTCTATGCCGATGACATCGTTTCGTTCGATGCCATCGGTCCCTTGCGTTTCGTCGGCAAGGCCGTCTACGGCAAGCACTGGGCCGACTGCATGGAGATGTGCCAGGGCGACATGATTTTCGAGGTCGGCGACTGGCACATCGAAACCAGCGGCGACATTGCCTTTGCCCACAGCCTGCTGCACTGCGGCGGCACAGGCCCCGATGGCAAGACGATGACATCGTGGATGCGCCTGACCAGTTGCTGCCGCCGCACGAACGGCAAATGGCAGATCGTGCATGAACACTATTCGATGCCGATGGACATGACGAGCGGCAAGGTCCTGACCGACCTGCAACCCTGATCTGACGAATCGGTCCAACGATGGCCTTGCGTGCAAATTCCGGCGAGTTCGATACCGGCGCGATGGCGTCGGAGCACGAATATCGGCTATGGATTGCACGCTTCGACACTCTGTGGGCGATGCCGTCGGCGCCGGAACGGCATCGCCATGAAATGCTGCAATTGCTGGAGCGCATAGAGACTTACGAAGCCTTGCACGCCGAACCATCAACACATCCGGCTACGCATTCGGCAGCGAATCCGGCAATCACTTCACCATCCCTTCCCCCGCTACCTTTACAAACAGGAGACACGCAATGAGCCAACCCGCCACCAAACCCATTCCCGACGGCATGCATACAGTGACGCCGCACCTCGTCTGTTCCGACGCCGCCGCTGCCATCGACTTCTACGTCAAGGCATTCAACGCCGTCGAACTGGCCCGCCTGCCCGGCCCGGACGGCAAGATGTGGCATGCGATGGTCCGCATCGGCGATTCGCCGGTCATGCTGGTCGATGAATTTCCGGATTACGGTTCGCTGGGACCGAAAGCGCGCAACGGCACGTCGGTCACGCTCCACATGTACGTCAAGGATGCCGATGCCGCATTCAAGCAGGCGGTGGATGCCGGAGCCACCGTCAAGATGCCGCTCGAAGACGCGTTCTGGGGCGACCGCTACGGCATCCTCGAAGATCCGTTCGGCCATTCATGGTCGATTGCCACGCATGTCAAGGACCTGACGCCGGAAGAAATCGGCAAGGCAGCGCAGCAGGCCATGAGCAGCGGTGCCGGCTGTGCAGAAGCGAAATGAGTGCGATATCGATTGGATGATCGGCAGAAGATTGAATGAACACTCAGCGGCTTGATGTTCGCGATCTGAACATTCATTCACATCAGGCTGCGTATGTAATAAAGGATTGGCCGCAATCCCGAACGCCAGCTTAACCAGCCTTGCGAAAAGTCAGATTGATGCGGCAGTCACCCGTCAACAGGTGGCTGCCGTTTTTCAATGGCGCGATACCGTGGTAACGCAGACGTGCCGTACCGCCCCAGACCACTACATCGCCGTGCAATAACGGCACGCGCAAAGCCTTGTCTTCCCGCCTCAGTCCTCCGAACAGAAATACCGCCGGCAAGCCGAGCGAGACAGAAACAATGGGCTGGTCGAAATCCTGCTCGTCCTTGTCCTGATGCAGTGCCATGCGCGCGCCCGGTTCATAGCGATTGATCAGGCAGGCATCGGGAACGAAGCCCGTAAAACCGGCTGCTTCGGCCGCGCGCCCTGCCAGCGACTGCAACACTTGTGGCATTGCCGGCCACGGCTTGCCGCTGTCGGGGTCTACCGCTGCGTAACGATAGCCGCGCCGGTCCGTCACCCAGCCGAGCGGTCCGCAGTTCGTCATTGCCACCGACATCCGGAAACCGCCAGGCGTCGTCATCCGGCGAAATGGCGCATCGGCTGCAATGCGCATCACTGCATCGAGGATGTCGTTGTCTTCCGCCAGGGCAAAGCCGCGCAACAAAACAGCATCGGCGCACAGGGTTTCGCTCCCGGTGCGCCGATGTACGTCGTCTTCGAAATCGTCGAACAGATCCTGCATCGTCGTCATTCTTTCAAGGCGCGAACGATGCAGGCTGCAGATTTACCTGTTCACCAGTTCGCGCGGTTGCAACAAGGCCAGCAACGCACCGAGCCCCAGCGCGCCGGCGACGAAATACATGCCGGCGTTCGTGCTGTTCGTCACGTCCTTCAGCCAGCCGACGATGGACGGGCTGACGAAGCCGGCCAGATTGCCGACCGAATTGATCAGGCCGATGCCGGCGGCCGCCGCCGTGCCGCTCAGTATGGCACTCGGATAAGTCCAGAATACCGGCATCGTCGACAGCATGCCGGCCGTGCCGAGCGACAGTGCACACAGCGCCAGCACGACGTTATGGCCATAAATGGTGCTCAGGTACAGGCCGATGCCGCCCAGTGCGCTGGCGATCGCAAAGTGCCAGCGACGCTCCCGCATGCGGTCGGCGCTGCGCGCCACCAGCAACGTCGCGATCACGCCGCAAGTATACGGAATCGCGGTCAGCAGGCCGACATCCAGCGCATCCTTCACGCCGGATGCCTTCACCAGCGTCGGCAGATAGAAGCTGATGCCGTACAGGCCCATCATGCAGCAGAAGTAGATTCCGGCCATCAGCCAGACACGCGGATTCGAGAACACGCCGGCCACCGAATGCGTTTTAGTAGCACCGCCGCCGTCTTGCGCAATGTTTTCTTCCAGCACCTGTTTTTCTTCTTCCGACAGCCAGTGCGAGGCGCGAATGCCGTTGGGCAGATAGAACAGGCACATGATGCCCAGCACCAGCGACGGGATCGCCTCCAGCAGGAACAGCCATTGCCAGCCGTGCCAGCCATGCACATCGGCAAAGGCTTTCAGAATCCAGCCCGACAACGGGCCGCCGACGATGCCGGCGACCGGGATGCCGATCATGAACAGCGCGTTCATGCGGCCGCGGCGCGACGTCGGAAACCAATACGTCAGATAAAGCACGATGCCCGGGAAGAAGCCCGCTTCGGCCACGCCGAGCAGGAAGCGAATAACGTAGAACATCGCCGGCGTGGTGACGAACATCGTCGCCGCCGACAGGATGGACCAGGTGATCATGATGCGGGCGATCCAGACGCGCGCACCGACGCGATGCATGATCACGTTGCTCGGCACTTCGAACAAGAAGTAGCCGATAAAGAAAATACCGGCCCCCAGGCCGTAGACGGTTTCGCTGAACTGCAGGTCGTTCAGCATCTGCAGTTTGGCGAAGCCGACGTTGACGTGGTCCAGATAGGCAGCGACGTAGCAGAGGAAAAGGAAAGGCAGCAACCGCAAGGTTACCTTGGCGTAGATGGCGTCTTCCAGCCTGGCATGTTCGCCGGTAAGACTGCTCGAATGAATGGCACTCATGGATTTCGTTTCGGAATGTTCGTCAGCACAGAAAGACCGCGCACAGGCGGCCGCCGGCATTTGCACGCAGCAAATGCGAAGCCGGGCGAGGTAGCCCGGCAGGAATCCGATTCGCAGGTAATTGAGACGGATACCGGAACGAGATAGGCGTTCCGGAGGATGGACGTCGCTTTTGCCGACGTCGTGATCCTATCCCGGCGCTGCTTTGCCATGGGTGCAAAATTTTCATCGGCCGGCGCAATGCTGTCGCTCGCATTCAACTGTTGCCAGGCCGTGCATCCGATGCATCCCGATTTTTCTGCAGGCCGCGCATCACGATCACCGTTCGCTGGCCCTTCCCTCGCCTGTTCTTCGCTGTCTGTTTTGTATCCGTATGTATCGGTAGCGCCTTTCGATACGCAGGCTTACCGTTTTCCGCTTTTGCCGACACAGAGGCGATACATGGCCGCGATGTAATGGCCACATTGAAGCCGCACGTTGCCATGCGCTTCAATCCGAACCAGATACATAACCGCCCATTCACTCAGAAAGGGAAAACATCATGAACGCCATTCCACGCCGCATCTGCCTCGCCATCAACGGACTTGCCGCCGCCGCGCTGCTCGGCTCCGTCGCGCTGCCGTCCGCCTCCTTCGCTGCCGGTGCAGATGTAAATGCCGCGCCAGCCAAACCGACTGTCGTGCTGGTGCATGGCGCTTTCGCCGATTCGTCCAGCTGGGATGGCGTTGCCGCCAAACTGATCGCCGACGGTTATCCGGTCATCGGTGCGCCCAATCCGCTGCGCAGCGTCAAGGGCGATGCGGATTACGTCTCGCGCATCGTGCAGAACGTGCAAGGTCCGGTGATCCTGGTCGGCCATTCGTACGGCGGCTCGGTCATCACCGAAGCAGCCAATGGTCACAATAACGTCAAGGGCCTGGTCTATGTGTCCGCGTTCGCGCCGGAAGCCGGCGAAACCGTCGCCGGGCTGGCCGGCAAATTCCCAGGCAGCACATTGGGCACCGCGCTGGCGCAACCGGTCGCATTACCGGACGGCGGCAAGGACCTGTATATCGACCAGGCGAAATTCCGCAGCCAGTTCGCCGCCGACGTTCCTGCCGCCAAGGCACGCCTGATGGCCGAAGCGCAACGACCGGTGACGGAAGCCGCATTGAACGAAGCATCCGGCACGCCGGCATGGAAGTCGCTGCCGTCGTGGTTCATCTACGGCAGCGCCGACAAGAACATTCCGCCGGCTGCCATTGCTTTCATGGCGCAACGCGCCGCAGCGAAGAAGACGGTGGAAATCGCTGGCGCTTCGCACGTCGTCATGACCTCGCACCCGGCCGAAGTGACGAAGCTGATCGAGGAAGCGGCGAAAAGCGTGAAATAAGCACGTAGCAGAAGTAAAAACAGAACGCCCCGGCACGCAGTGTGCCGGGGCGTTTTCGTTCAGCGTTTCCGTTTCGGTGTTTCGTTGTCGATTCTTATGCCTCAGACACCGACCAGCTTCTTGAACGTCGGCAGCACCGCATCGCCCTTGAACGACTTGACGATCCAGCCCGTGATGCCTGCCGCCTTGCCGCGTTCCTTCATGATCGGCGAATTCTCGGTCGTCAGCATTTTGCTTCAAAACGATGGCGGATCAACTCCGCGAGATATGGACGTTATCGATTTGAGGAAATTATTAGCATGGACTATGACCCTGCCATGACAATTATGTAACGTCACGTGACAATTCACGCGAGAAGACAAAAAGTGAAGGCCGGCTTAAAAAAGAAAAAGGCAGGACGGCATTGCACCGTCCTGCCATCGACGTCAGTGCTCCAGTTTTTCCAGCTTCAGGTAGGCTGCAGCAGCGACCATGCCGAAAATCACATGCGCTACACAGGTTTCCACACCACGCATGGCGACAAACCAGTCGAAGATATGCGCCATACCGTAGAAATTGACCAGATAGAGCACCACGCCGAAGACTGCGCCGGTCGCCAGTACCGTGCTCATGCGTGCGTCGAAATGATACGGCGCAACGATGCCGGCCAGGATCAGGCCGAACACGATACCGAGCACATAGTGCGTGACCAGGGCAACGACCACCACGGGCAGGCTGAAATCAAGCGGTTGCAGAACGTCCTGCCCCATCACGATGGCCGCAACCATGTGGACCGTCTGCCACGGGTTGCCATCGTTCACCAGCGTCGACCACAGCAATTCCAGCACCATCACGACGGCACCTGCGACGAAACCGGACACGATTGCTGCCCGCCAGTCCGGCAACGGACGATCCCAGCGATGCGAATGCATAAGTTCCATGTCAACCTCCGTCAAAAACAATCACCAGATACGACGCATGGCGCACGGCCATGTCCGCAGGCGCCGTTCGGCAGTTTTTTTTCTGCCTTCGCCATTCCCTTCCCTCCTGTTACGGAAAGACGGGAATATGCGATTCCTCGCCGCCGAAACGCGTCTCCGGATGACGCTCGGCCAGCATGTGTTCGATCTCGTTGACGCGCCGTGCAGGAATGTCGGCGATCATCAGGATTTTTCCGTTCTGCAGTTCCGGCACGAATGCTTTCAATCGCGAATTCGGCAAGGCTGCCGCTGCCATGCTCGATGCCCAGGCGCCGAACAACAGACCCATCAGCGCCGTCAGCAGCACGGTTGCCTCGCCCAGTCCGGCATAGGCAACCAGCATCACGCCAAGCAGGATGCCCAATATGCCGCCGACCGCCATGCCGGTTGCAGCGCCGTGCAAGGCGTCGGTTTTCAGCAGGAAACCGGCTTCGGGAAGATCGTGCGGCAACTCTCTACCGCCGGAAAGAAAGCGGACATGCCGCTGTTCGATACGATGCAGAAGAAGATCGTCGAAAGCGCGTCGCGCGCTATCGGTATCCGGAAGGAAATAGTAAAGTCTGTGTCTCATGACCGACTCCTCGTTTGCCTTCATGAATATAGTATAGAAAGTGAATGGGGATTTTCAATTCAGTAATTCGGAAGCGACACTGCATTTTCAATGCAGTGTCGAACAATTACGAGCTTGCAACTTTCCGGCATGCAAACGAATGCAAGCCCGCACGCGATCAAGCCGAAAAACCGCCGTCGACCATCAGGCTCGCGCCGGTGATATAGGCTGCTTCAGGACCGGCGAGATAGGCAACGAAGGATGCAATTTCATCTGCCTGTCCATAACGATTGATTGCCATCAGACCGCGCAATCCATCGGCAAAATCGCTGTCGGCCGGATTCATGTCGGTATCGACCGGGCCAGGTTGCACATTGTTGACCGTGATGCCGCGCGGACCGAGATCGCGTGCCAGGCCTTTGGTCAGACCGACGATGGCTGACTTGCTCATCGCATAGATACTGCCGCCGACAAACGGCATGCGATCTGCGTTCGTGCTGCCGATCGTGATGATGCGGCCGCCGTCGCCCATATGGCGTACCGCCTGCTGCGCGGCGACGAACACGCTGCGTACATTGACGGCAACCGTGCGATCGAAGTCTTCCATCGTCAATTCGTCCACTGCGCCCAGTGCCAGCACGCCGGCATTGTTGACGAGGATATCGATGCGGCCGAACGTCGCTGCGGCCTGATCGATCGCGGTGCGGATCGCGTCCGGCGTGCTGCTGTCGGCCTGGATCGCCAGCGCACTGCCGCCAGCATCGACGATCTCCTTGACGACTTGCTGTGCCTTGTCCGGCGAACTCATGTAGGTCAATGCGACTGCGGCGCCGTCGCGTGCCAGACGGCGTGCGATGGCGGCACCGATGCCGCGCGAGCCGCCCTGAATGAATGCGACCTTGCCGGCCAGGACTTGTTGTTTCTGCTGGGTTGCGTTCGACATGATGTTTCTCCTTGATTTAATGAATGAATGTGAAGACCACGGAGAAAGTATCGTTCGTCGATTATGTTTAAACTAGCCGGCAATTTGTATATTCTTTTTGAACCATTGGTTTAAAATCTCGCCATCATGGAAACGCTCAACAGTATCGAATGCTTTGTCCGCAGCGCCGAAGCCGGCAGCTTCTCGGAAGCCGCCCGCCGGCTCGGCCTGACGTCGGCCGCCGTCGGCAAGAATGTCGCCAGGCTCGAAGCCAGTCTCGGCGTGCGCCTGTTCCAGCGCAGCACGCGCAGCCTGGCGCTGACGGAAGCCGGCGAGCGCTTTCTGGCGGAAGTCGGCGACGGCCTGAGCGTCATTCAAAATGCCGTCGCCAATCTCGCCAGCGCCGACGGCCAGCCCGCCGGCACGTTAAAAATCAGCATGGGTGCCGCTTTCGGCCGTCATTTCATCGTGCCGCTGCTGCCTGCTTTCCTGCAGCGCTTTCCGGCGATCACGCCGGACTGGCATTTCGACAATCGTCGTGTGGACCTGATTGCGGAAGGCTACGACGCTGCGATCGGCGGCGGTTTCGAATTGCCGGACGGCGTCGTCGCGCGCACGCTGGCACCGGCACATGGCGTGCTGGTCGCCGCGCCCGACTATTTCATCGATCGCGAACCGCCGCGCTCGCCGGCCGACCTGCCGCATTACGACGGCATCCTGATCCGCTCGCCGCAGATCGGGCGTGTACGTCCGTGGCCGTTACGCAATCGCGCCAACGAACAGGTGCCGGTCGCGCTGCGTGCACGCATGACGATGAGCGATCCGGACGCTGCCTGCGAAGCGACACGGCTGGGTGCGGGCATCGCATTGATTTCAATGCCGAATGCCTTGCCCTATCTGGAAAGCGGCCGCCTGATTCGCGTGCTGCCGGACTGGTATGTGGAAATGGGCAGCGTGTCGCTGTATTTCGCCGCGCAAAAACTGCTGCCGGCAAAAACGCGCGCCTTCGTCGATTTCGTCGTCGAACATTTCCAGCGCGAGCGGCTGGCCAAACGCTTTTCCGCGATTTGAAGATGAAACGTCCGCACTGCCCTCGTTGCCTGCGCCCGCAGTCCACCTGCATCTGCCAGTGGATTCGGCCGACCGAACACGCAACCGATGTGTTGATCCTGCAGCATCCGATGGAAATGCATCAGGCCAAGGGCAGCGCATATTTATTGCATCTGAGTTTGCCCTGCAGTCGGCTGGTTGTCGGAGAGGCGTTCGAAGAACATGCGTTACGCAATCTGCTGTTCGAACCGTTCTCGGCAGAACGGCATGACGCAGACGCAGCGTTGCCCATTCATCCGGTGCTTCTCTATCCCGCTACGGATGTCGTAGCCGATGGCAATCCTTCACCGGCGACTCAGGATGCCAGCTTGTCTTCGATCAATTCCGTTAGAACTCGTCTGGTTGTTCTCGATGGCACCTGGCGCAAAAGCCGCAAGATGCTGCACCTCAACCCCTTGCTGCGGCAATTGCCGCGACTCGCGTTGCATCATCCGCCGGTTTCGCATTACCGCATCCGTAAGGCACATCGCGCCGATCAGCTATCGACCTATGAGGCGACCTGCCATGCATTGATGGAACTGGAAGATGACGCGGAAAAATTCCAACCGTTGCTCCAGGCGTTCGATGGTTTTGTCTCGCAACAGCTATCGCACGTCCTGCATCATGCTTCCGGCTGAGCCGTCTGTCTGCTTGTTCACGATTGCGGCAGAAGCGCACCGCACCTTCCCTGAGTAGAAAAAGTAACGCTGTCAGCGCGGTTTCCACTTCCTTCCTATAATCGACGCCGATTGGTTGCAACTGCACCGCACTGCCGCTTTTTCCCCAACGATGTCCGACTCAAGGAACACAATGACCATTTCTCTTTATGCCGCCTCCATCCCCGTCTACAAACAGATGCTCAACAGCCTCGCCGACATCCTGAAAAAGGCCGAGGCACATGCGGCAGCAAAAAACATCGACCCCAACGCGCTGCTGCAGGCGCGCCTGTATCCGGACATGTTCGCGCTGTTGCGCCAGGTGCAGGTTGCCTGCGACTTTGCGCGCAGCGCCGCCGCACGTTTGTCGAACACCGACATTCCAAAGGTCGCGGACGACCAGCAGACCTTCGCCGATCTGCAGAAGCTGCTGACCGATGCACTCGCCTTCATCGATACCGCCACACCGGCCAAAGTCGACGGCCAGGAATCGCGGGAGATCATCACCCGCCCGGGCACGCCACATGAACGCAAGTTCACCTGCCAGACCTATCTGCTGAGCTATGCGCTGCCACAGTTCTTCTTCCATGTGACGACCGCCTACGACATCCTGCGTCACAACGGTGTGGAAATCGGCAAGAAGGATTACATGGGCGCGTACTGACGAGCGTCGCACCGACGGAATGCGCATTTCGGCGTTCCGCGTGAGTCCATGGAAGAGCGGCCGCTGCGCCGCTCTTTTTCTTTTTGCCGCCGTTTTTCAGAACTTTCTTGCTGCCGCGTTATACTGTACAAATAACCAGTAATTTGACTTCCCTCCCAGTCCTTATGTCCGCCGTTCCGCACGATCCGCTGCCCAATCCGTTCTACTACCTGGAAAATTTCCAGCGCGTGCTCGACTGGATCGCCGTGCGCTACGACGATCTGCTGGACGACGAGGAACGCCGTTTCATCGCCCGCTTTCCGCAACTGCCGCAAGCTTCGCGCGCACTGCTGGTTCGCATGGTCATGCGCAAGGGTGAATGCTTCCGCGCTGGCAAACTGCGCTATGCGGAAATCGGCTGTCCCGATGCGGCAGCAGAAGCACTGGTCGCGGAAGGCTGGCTGCAACCCGATCCGCCACTGGATGCCGGCCAGCTGTTCGCACTGCTGAAAAAATCCGAGATTGCCGTCGTACTCGACTTGCCGGCCTCCGCCATGCAGGCCACGAAGGCGGTATTGCTGGAACAGTTGCGCGAGGAGATCGCAACGCGTCCGCTGACGGACTGGCCGGAACGCATCTACCGCGTGACGATCACGCCTCTGTGCGAACGATTGCGTCTGATGTTCTTCGGCAATCTGCGCCAGGACTGGTCGGAATTCGTGCTGGCCGATCTCGGCATCTACCGTTACGAACAGGTCGCGTTTTCGCCATCGTCGCGCGGCTTCCAGCGCCGGCAGGATATCGACGACTATCTGCACTTGCATCGTTGCCGCGAACGTTTCGACGCCGGCAACGATCTGGACGAGATCTTGCCAGACGTGCCGGTGCAGCCGTTCGACAACCCGTGGCTGGAAACGCGCCGCAATCGCCTGCTGTTCGCGTTCGCACAGCAATACGAACGCTGCAGCGAATGGGACGCCGCACTCGCCCTTTATCGCCGCTGCACGCATCCGGGGGCGCGGCTGCGCACGATACGCGTGCTGGAACGGATGGAGGCATTCGACGACGCATACGCGCTGGCCGAAACCGCGCAACAAGCACCGGAAAGCGAAGCCGAACGGCAGGCGCTGATGCGCATGCTGCCGCGGCTGCGCCGACAGCTCGGCCATCCGAAGCTGCCGGCGGCGAAACGCATCGCCATCGAACGGCTCGACCTGGCGCTGCCCTTTCCCGATGACGACGCGTGCGTCGAAATTGCCGCCGCACGTCATCTGTCACAGGACGACGCGCCGGTGTTCTACGTCGAAAATGCGCTGGTCAATTCGCTGTTCGGCCTGCTGTGCTGGCCGGCCGTGTTCGCCGCACTTCCCGGTGCCTTCTTCCATCCATTCCATGCGGGCCCGGCCGATCTGCACAGCCATGATTTCCCGCAACGACGCAGCGCATTGTTCGCCGAATGTCTGGCGCAGTTGGACAGTGGCGCCTATCGCGCAACGATGCTAGCCACCTATCGCGCCAAGTACGGTATCGCCTCGCCCTTCGTTCATTGGGAAGCGATCGACGAACCGCTACTGCATCTTGCGCTGGACTGCCTGCCGGCCGCGCATCTGAAGCATTGCTTTACACGCATGCTGGACGATATCCGCGCCAACCGTTCCGGCTTTCCCGACCTGATCCAGTTGTGGCCGGTAGAAAAACGCTATCGGATGATCGAGGTCAAAGGCCCGGGCGATCGTCTGCAGGACAACCAGATTCGCTGGATGGACTACTGTATCGCGCGCGGCATGCCGGTCGCCGTTTGCCACGTGCAATGGACATGAACCGCACCGGCTACACCGTCGCGGTGCGTGCGCTATGCGCATTTTCCGCCAAGCAGGGAGATCTCGATCTGCGCTTCACGCCGTCGCCCTCTGCACAAGAAGGCATTGCCGGCCACGCCACCGTCACCGGCCGCCGCGGTGCGCATTACGAAACCGAAGTCACGCTGAGCGGCAGCCACCGGCACCTGCAGGTGCGCGGCCGCGCCGACGGCTACGATGCCCGGCGCAATCGCATCGAAGAGATCAAAACCTTTCGCGGCCGGCTGGAATCGATGCCGGACAATCACCGCCACTTGCACTGGGCACAGGCGAAAATCTATGGCTGGCTGCTGTGCGCATCGCGCCAATTGGAATCCGTCGACGTCGCGCTGGTGTATTTCGACATCGTCAGCCAGAAAGAAACCGTGCTGGTGGAATCCTGGAGCGCCGAGGCGCTGAAGGAACATTTCGAACGGCAATGCGAACGTTTCATCGACTGGGCCGATGCGGAACTGCAGCACCGCGCGGCACGCGATGTG
>DATDLO010000089.1:0-7386 GCA_036519215.1 Oxalicibacterium sp. | reverse complement strand
CGAAACTCGATCGCCGCAACTACCATTTTGTGCTGCAGGGTCAGCCCGATCGTGCCTACCGCGAGGCAAAACGTCCTGGCGAAGTGACGGCCGCCATCGTCCGCGCGCTGGCGCATGTCGAACCTGTGAGCATCGTGGCCGACCCTAATGACGAACGCCACATGCAAGCCAGCTTTGCGCTACGCGACGGACAGCGCGTGCTGATCGACGTGCATCCGGCAGGCTTGCCGCTGGCGAACTGGTTGCCAGTGATTTTGCTGCTGCAACTGGCAGTGCTCATCGTTTGCGCACTGCTGGCGGCCCGTCTGCTGGTGCGACCGCTCAAACGGCTGGGTGATGCCGCCCACATGCTAGATCCCGGCGGCACGACCGCACAACTTGATGAAGACGGCCCGACAGAGGTCGCCTACGCGGCTGCCGCCTTCAATACACTGCAGCAGCGCATTGCTGCGCATCTGAACGAAAGAACGCGTATCCTCGCCGCGATTTCGCATGATCTTCAAACGCCGATTACGCGCCTGAAGTTGCGCGCCGAGATGATGGAAGAATCTCCCGATCAACGGAAGATGTTCAGTGATCTAGAACAGATGGAGCGGTTGATTCAGGAGGGGATAACCTATGCGCGAACGCTGCACGGCGTGAAGGAAGAGCCGAAGCAGCTGGACCTCGCTGCCTTTCTTGACAGCGTTGTCTCCGATTATCAGGACATGAACAAGGAAGTGGCGTTACTGGACAACCCGCCATGCGCCGTCCTGACAAGGCCGGCCGCTCTGCGCCGCATCCTGACCAATCTCGTCGACAACGCGTTGAAATTCGCCGGTGCGGCGGAAGTCTGCGTGACGCCGGAAAACGGTGCCGTGCGCATCAGCGTGCTGGATCGTGGCCCCGGTATTCCTCAAGAAAAAACGGAAGCCGTCAAGCAACCGTTCTATCGACTGGAAACGTCACGCAATCGCGACACCGGTGGCACAGGTTTGGGCCTGGCCATTGCGGAGCAGTTGGTGACGTCAATCGGTGGACATTTGCTGCTGCGTGCGCGTGAAGGCGGCGGTCTCGCAGCGGAAGTGGTGCTGCTGCGAGAATAAACTGAAGTTGTGAATCAGACGTTGAACAGGAAATTCAATACGTCTCCGTCCTTCACCACATACTCCTTGCCTTCGGCACGCATCTTGCCCGCTTCCTTCGCGCCGTTCTCGCCCTTGTAGGCAATAAAGTCCTCGAAAGAAATCGTTTGCGCACGAATGAAACCGCGTTCGAAATCGGTGTGGATCACGCCAGCCGCTTGCGGTGCAGTGTCGCCGACGTGGATGGTCCACGCGCGCACTTCCTTCACGCCGGCGGTGAAGTAGCTTTGCAGGCCGAGCAGCTTGAAACCGGCGCGAATCAGGCGGTCCAGACCCGGTTCTTCCATGCCCATGTCGGCGAGGAAATCGGCCTTGTCGGCATCGTCCAGATCGGCGATTTCGGATTCGATTGCGGCACAGATGGCGACGACCGGCGCGTTCTGTGCAGCGGCGTATTCGGTCAACTTGTCGAGCAGCGGATTGTTCTTAAAGCCGGAATCGGACACGTTGCCGACGTACATCGCCGGCTTGGCGGTGATCAGGCACAGCGGCTTGATCAGTTCCTGTTCTTCCTTGTCCAGGCCCATTGCGCGAACGGGTTTGGCTTCGTCCAGCTGCGGCATGATGCGTTCGAGCAACGCAACCAGCTTGGCGGAATCCTTGTCGCCGGAGCGTGCCTTCTTGTTTTCGCGATGGATGGCTTTTTCGACGGTGCCCATGTCGGCCAGCGCGAGTTCGGTCTGAATGACTTCGATGTCGGCGATCGGATCGACCTTGCCGGCGACGTGGACGACATTGTCGTCTTCGAAGCAGCGCACGACGTTGACGATGGCGTCGGTTTCGCGGATGTGTGCGAGGAACTGGTTGCCCAGGCCTTCGCCTTTCGATGCACCGGCGACCAGGCCGGCGATATCGACGAATTCGACGGTGGACGGCACGACGCGTTCCGGCTTGACGATCTCGGCCAGCGCCTGCAGGCGCGGATCGGGCACTTCCACCATGCCGACGTTCGGTTCGATCGTGCAGAACGGATAGTTCTCGGCAGCGATGCCGGCTTTGGTCAGCGCGTTGAAGAGGGTGGATTTGCCGACGTTAGGCAGGCCGACGATGCCGCATTTGAGACTCATCAAATTCCTTCTGAATTAATTGGTTCGCGTTGCTTCAGGTCGCCGGGTGGCGAGTGCGTACGCCGTATGGCGAAGGCTGGAGCAGGCTGCGCCGCAGGATGGGAAAATTGCGCGGCGCGTATCGCCCGCTATTATAGCGCCGCCCTGTGTCTATCCGGCAGGCATTGACGGACTGGATAACAGTGCGCGGTCCAGTGAACTGCCGATCGGCAGTTCTGTCCAAGCGGGCGCATCGTGCATCCGTGCGATGTTTTTATTTAACAGGTGTTCATCATGCGTTCTCTTCATTCGATATTGCGTTTCTCTCTTGCTGCGCTGGCGCTCGGCGCATCGGCGCTTTCCCATGCGGCTTCCGTTGGTGATTCCGTGGATGCGCTGGTTGCCAGTTCGGCCGAACGGTTGGCGATTGCCGAGCAGGTCGCGCTGGCGAAATGGGACAGCAAGGGGCGCGTCGAAGATCCGCCGCGTGAAGCGGTGGTGATCGACAAGGCAAAGGAAGCCGGCGCGGCCAGCCAGATCGACGCCGATTGGGTGGCGGCATTTTTCCGTGCGCAGATCGAAGCGAACAAGGAAGTGCAATACGCTCAGTTGGCCGCCTGGCATCGTGCCGGTGCAGCGCCAGCACATCAACCGGTCGACCTGGCGCACGATATTCGTCCGCGCCTGGACATGCTGCAAACGCAGTTCATTCGGCAACTGGCGGCGGCAGCGCCGTTACGCATGGCGGCTGACTGCAATGCGCAAGTGGCGCAGGCAGTCGGCAACTATGCGATCGACCATAATCTGGAACTGGACAGTGCCCGCGTTGCGGCGCTGGATCGGGCGATGGCCGGCTTTTGCGGAGCGAAATGACGCGTGGTGAGGTGCTGCGTTGAAAAGCCGTATTCAGGGTGTAATGCATCGCGGATAGCGGCTGCCGATAATCAGTCCAGGCAAAACGTCCGATTATTTTGCTTCCGTATGCAGTTGCGTTGACGCCCTGGCGAATTCGCCTTCACACAGCAGAGGAATGATCTTCAGGCTCTTCTCGATTGCTTCATCGATCAGCGGCTGTTCTTCCTTGCGCGGACGATGCAGCACGAAATCGACGACCGGCTGGTTCAGGTTCAGTGTACGCGGGTGGCCGATGCCGATGCGCAGCCGCCAGTAATCCTGCGTGCCGAGCGCGGCGGTGATGTCTTTCAGGCCATTGTGTCCGCCGGACGAGCCGCCTTTCTTGAGCTTGGCGGCACCGGGCGGCAGATCGAGTTCGTCGTGTACGACGAGGATTTCGTCCGGTGCGATCTTGAAGAAGCGCGCCAGCGCGCCGACCGACTGGCCCGAACGGTTCATGAACGTCTGCGGTTCCAGCAGCCAGACTTCGTTGCCGGCGATGCTGGTCTTCGCCGCCAGCGCGTTGTATTTCGATTCGCGCACCAGATGGCAGCGGCCGATGTCGTTCGCGAGATTGTCGACCAGCCAGAAGCCGGCGTTGTGGCGGGTTTGTTCGTATTCGGCGCCGGGATTGCCGAGGCCGACGATGAGGCGGATGGACATGGTGGGGCGCAAAAGCGTGCAAAAGGAAGGATTATCGAGGATTGCGGCGCGCTTGGCGACTGTGGCGTTCGGCTGGTGCGGTACTGCAAATAAAAAACCCGTCGCGAGGACGGGTTTTTTGTTCGGCTGCGGAAGAATTACTTCTTCTCTGCATCGCCTTCCGGTTGCTCGGCTGCGGCGGCTTCGTCGGAAGCTTTACCGGCCGGGACAGCAGCGGTAGCGATCGTCGGGTTCTCTTCGCCGCCGTGCTGGACAGCCGAGACGCCTTTCGGCAGCTTGATGTCAGCCAGGTGGATCGAGTGGCCGACGTCCAGGTTTGCCAGATCGACTTCGACGTATTCCGGCAGGTCGCCAGGCAGGCAGCTGACGTCCAGTTCGGAAGTCACGTGGCTGATGATGCCGCCCGACAGTTTGACTGCCGGCGAGATTTCAGCGTTGACGAAGTGCAGCGGCACCTTGACGTGAATCTTCTGGGTAGCGTCGACGCGTTGGAAATCGACGTGCAGCACCAGTTGTTTGTAAGCGTGCATCTGGAAATCGCGCAGCAGCACTTTTTCTGCCTTGCCGTCCACTTCGAGGTCGAGAATCGACGAGTGGAACGCTTCCTTTTTCAATGCGTGGTACAGCGCATTGTGGTCGAGCGAGACGTTCAGCGGGGCAGCGGTGCCACCATAGACGATGCCAGGGGTCATGCCTGCAATACGCTGGCGGCGGCTCGCTCCGGTCCCCAGCTCTTTGCGTGCGAATGCAACTACTTTCATGATAGAGCTCCAATAGTGCAGAACACAGGTGTTCTGCGGTTAAATCCCCCGCGACCAGGGGATTTTGAAAAGAATGCGGCCGGAGCCGCATTCGGTTCGGATGTCAGGCGATGCCGTTTCATCCGCCACCCGCGCCATCGGCACGGGGTAAAACATTCTTGCTGTCTTTAGTCGGCGAACAGCGACATGACCGAATCGCCCTTCGTGATGCGCTTGAAAGTTTCGGCCAGCAGCGGTGCGCAGGTCAGCACGCGAATCTTCGGGCAGGCACGGGCCGCGTCGCTCAGCGGAATCGTGTCCGTCACGACCAGCTCGTCCAGCGGCGACGTCGTGATGCGTTCGATTGCCGGGCCGGACAGCACCGGGTGCGTGCAATACGCGATGACTTTCTTCGCGCCGCGTTCCTTCAATACTTCTGCAGCCTTCGTCAGCGTACCGGCCGTATCGACCATGTCGTCCATGATCACGCAGTTGCGGCCTTCGACTTCGCCGATGATGTTCATTACTTCCGACACGTTCGCCTTCGGGCGGCGCTTGTCGATGATGGCCAGATCGCAGTTCAGGCGCTTGGCCAGTGCTCGTGCGCGCACCACGCCGCCGACGTCCGGCGACACGACCAGCAGGTCTTCGTAATCCTTTGCCACCAGATCGCTCAGCAGAACCGGCGATGCGTAGATGTTGTCGACCGGAATATCGAAGAAGCCCTGAATCTGATCGGCATGCAGATCCATGATCAGTACGCGTTCGACGCCGGCTTCCTGCAGCATGTTGGCGACAACTTTTGCCGAAATTGCCACACGCGCAGAACGTGGACGGCGATCCTGGCGTGCGTAACCGTAGTACGGGATCGCGGCGGTGATGCGGCCGGCCGACGCGCGCTTCAATGCATCGACCATCAACATGATTTCCATCAGGTTGTCGTTGGTCGGCGCGCAGGTCGATTGCAGCACGAAGACATCCTTGCCGCGCACGTTCTCGTTGATCTCGACGACGATTTCACCGTCGGAGAATTTCGAGACCACGGCCTTGCCGAGCGGAATGCCGAGTTGTTCGGTGACTCCCAAAGCCAGATCCGGATTTGCGTTGCCGGTAAAAACCATCAGGTTCTCGAGTGCCATGGGGATTCCTGCTTGCAGTGGACTGTGTCGTGAAAAGGGTGAAGCCGCCAAAACCTGACTATGAAAAAGTCTTGTTATTGGCGGCTCGCACTTGTGCTTCTTACTCTTGGTACTGCCTGATTGAATGGCAGGGGAACAAGGATTCGAACCTTGGAATGCCGGAATCAAAATCCGGTGCCTTAACCGACTTGGCGATTCCCCTACACAACCTTTTTGTCTGCCGTTCTCTTCGCTTTGCAGCGGCGGAGATCGTCAAACGAATCCGGTGTTACGACTGCAGCAAGTGCGCCAGCGGATGTTGCGGGAGCGCTCTGGCTTTCCAGGCTTTCCACTTGGCGGGCATGGATGCCAGCACCGTATCAGTCTGTTGTTCTTCCATGAAGGGGCAGAACACGCATGCACCAGAACCGGTCATCCTTGCTTCCCCGTATTGCTTCAGCCATTCGATGGCGTCGGCGACCGGCGGAAACAGCTTTGCGGCCACGACTTGCAGGTCGTTTTTTCCGAAGCAGAAAGGCGCTTCAGAAAAGTCCGATATTGTGACGGGTTTTGTATCCCGTGTCAAACCTGTTGCAGAAAATATCTGCTGTGTCGGCACACCGATGCCGGGTTCGATGACGACGTACCAGCAATCCGGTGTTGCCACTTCGATCAATTCCTCGCCGACGCCTTCCGCGAAGGCGTTGCGGCCGAACAGGAAGAACGGCACATCGGCGCCCAGTTGCAATCCCAATGCCATCAATTCGCGGCGCGACAGGCCGGTCTGCCACAGGTGATTCAGCGCCAGCAGCGTGGTGGCGGCATCCGAGGAACCGCCGCCGAGTCCGCCGCCCATCGGCAGCCGCTTCTCGACAGAAATATCGGCGCCGGGCCTGCTGTCTATATGACGATCGGGTTGCCGTTGCTGCACGGCTTGTTGCAGCAGGCGAGCGGCGCGTACGACAAGGTCGCTTTCCTCCGGTACGCCGCGCAGGTCGCTGGTGCGGTGGATGCGGCCGTCGTCGCGCGTGGCGAAATGCAGCGTATCGCCATGATCGATTAGCTGGAAAACGGTCTGCAGCAGGTGATAGCCGTCGTCGCGCCGGCCGGTCACGTGCAGAAACAGGTTCAGCTTGGCTGGTGCGGGGCAGTTGTTCAGTGTGGGCATGAAAACATGGTGAGGCGTGATGGATAAGCGAGGCCCGGATCAGTGCGTCTGCCAGTTGTCGATGACGATGCGGATGGAGACGTTGCCGGCCTGTTCCGTTTCGCGTTCGAGATCGATGCGCCGCGGGTGGATGTCGGCCGGATCGCTTTCGTCCCAGCTGACGTAATGCAGGCGCCAGCCATCGGCAGTGGTGATGCTGTCGGCGTTCGGCGAGGCGACGAAACGCTTGCCGTTTGCATCGGTGGCGTATCCCTGCAGCCAGTTGCGCAGGCCGGCGACGGGCAACGGCCAGCCCAGCGCTTGCGCCGCCAGTGCGTCGACATCGGATGCCGTGCGCGGCGCCTTGCCGGATTCCGTCAGGGTGGCGATGCCGGGTTCGACGGTGATCGTGGCCAGCGTCTGGCCGAGCGGCGACAGCAACGTGATTGCATTGCGTTGCCCGGCCTGGCGCCAGGTGAAGCTGCCGTGCAGCGCTTCATCCTGATTGTTACGCTGGTACTGAACGGACAGGCGGCCGTCCAGATCGAGCGTGTTGCGATAACGGTGTGGCGTCGTGGTTTGTGCCGTGACGTCGGTATCGGTGCGCGGCGCAAGTTCTGCACAGCCCGCCATCAGCAGTATCGGCAGCGCGAG
>DATDLO010000088.1:0-3738 GCA_036519215.1 Oxalicibacterium sp. | reverse complement strand
GGATACCGCAGGGAGAGGATTTGATCCGCAGTGCCTTCAGGGGCGCATGCGGAAGAGCAGAGCAATCGGTTCGATTCGTCGTCCATCCGGGCGGCGTCGATGTTGCAATCGTCAACTACAGGAGGTCGCTATGACAGTCATCGAGGAATTCAAGGTCAAGAACACAGCCGGCAAGGTCGTGATCCTGCAACACATCGGCAAGGGCATCAGCTATCTCGATTTCGGCATGACGCACCTGCCGCGCGATTTCGAGGGCTATCGCGTGAAATACACCGACCGCACCGCGCAACCGAAACCGGACGGCACGTTCGAATTGCGCGACAGCCATGAGGCGTTCAGCCGCGTGTAAAGCAGCGTGACCGCATCTGCTACACGTGATTGAGCGGATGCGCAGATAGGCGGCTAGTCCGTATCGCCTTCCGGCATGACTGCCGGGAGGCGTTTTCATTGGCAGTGCGGAACTGAAAAGTCAAAGAAACGGGCGACATTTAAGGGCGACGCATAAGAACGACACGCGACGCTTGCATGATCAATGCGTCATCGCGCGAAACTCGTTGAATGTCACCGGATCGGATAGCGCTTCGACGATATGATCGTAGACCAACCGGATGCGGGCCGGCACCGGGCCGCGGCGCGGCCGGTATATATATAGATCCCACGGCGGCGGCTGGTAGTCGTCGAGCACGCTGATCAATTTTCCCGAACGCAGATACGGTTCCGCCATTTGCGCGAGAACCTGGCCGTAGCCGATGTCGGCCAGCATCGCGCTGAATTCCACTTCCGGATCGTCCGACACGAAAGCAGGCGTCGCCGGCACCAGGTTGTGGTTATCGGCGAAGAACCACGGCCAGATGCGGCCGGTATTGTGATCGGTCAGCGCTGTCATCGGCAGATGCTGCAAATCCTGCGGCGTTGCCGGCTTGCCCTTGGCTGCCGCCAGCTTCGGCGTGCCGACGACGACAAACGGCATTTTTGCAATGGCGCGCGCGACGAAGCGGCTGTCGCGCAACTGGCCGATGCGCACGCCGATATCGATACGTTCGTCGACGACATCGGCGACCACGTCGGTCAGTTGCACATCCAGGCGGATGCCGGGATGGCGCGTGGCGAGCGGCAATAGTGCTTTCATCAGGTAACGCCGTCCGATGACGCGGGGCGCGGTGATGCGCACGACGCCGGTCAGGCCGGCATCCGGCAGGCGGCTGTGCTTGTGGAACAGGTTGTCGATGTGGGAGACGCCGTCGCGCGCATGGACGACAAGTTGCGCACCGAACTCGGTGATCTGCACACCGCGCGTATTGCGATGGAACAACAATTCGCCGACCGCTTCTTCCAGTTCCTTGACGGCGCGCGTGATGGCCTGCGGCGAAGTACCGAGGCGTGCGGCCGCTTCCTTGAAGCTGCTGGCTTCCGCGGCAGCGCAAAACAGGCGAAGCATTTCCAGACGATTGAGCATGGCTTTCTTGTGACCTGGCGTGGCTCGGGCGTGGCTTCCGATTGATGGGAATCAAACAGTGGCTGCGTTCCAGATTCTGGAATTCTCAAATCTTAACATTTTCATTTATCGCGAGTTTGCAGTTACGCAATACTGGGCAGCTCAACAGTTCAGGCTGTTTTTCCCTCCACCTTCCTTCGGAAAAATCATGGCGACCCTCACGATCAATGGCAAGCAACAACAGATCGAGCTGTCCGACGATACCCCGCTGCTGTGGGCATTGCGCGATCACCTCGGCATGACAGGAACCAAATTCGGCTGCGGCATGGCGTTGTGCGGCGCGTGTACCGTGCATATCGACGGCCAGCCGACGCGCGCCTGCGTCACGCCACTGTCGGCTGCGGCCGGCAAGCAGATCACCACGATCGAGGCGATGGCGGAAGATAGCATCGGCAAGAAGGTGCAGCAGGCATGGGTGGCGCTGGGTGTGCCGCAATGCGGCTACTGCCAGGCGGGACAGATCATGTCGGCGACGGCCTTGCTGAAGAGCACGCCGCATCCGACCGATGAAGAAATCGATGCGGCAATGAGCGGCAATCTGTGCCGCTGCGGCACCTACACGCGCATTCGCGCCGCCATCAAGCAGGCTGCCTCGACGAAAGGATGAGCGACATGGATACGACTCTGAAGAACAAGCACGACGACGCAAAAGTGCAATCGCCGGCACGCCGCACGATATTGAAGGGCATGGGCGCGGTCACTTTCGCGCTGACGGTCGGCGCATCCGGCATCGTGCGCCCGGCCTTGGCGCAGGGCACGAAAAAATACGGCGGCGCAGGCATGCCCGGCGGTCTCGTCGAAGATCCGCTGGTGTTCGTGTCGATTGCCGGCGACGGCATCGTCAACATCGTCGTCCATCGCTCGGAAATGGGACAGGGCGTGCGCACCAGCCTGCCGATGATCGTGGCCGACGAGCTGGAAGCCGACTGGGGCCGCGTGCATGTGGTGCAGGCCGAGGCCGACGAGAAGAAGTACGGCAACCAGGACACCGACGGTTCGCGCAGCGTGCGCCAGCACTTCATGCCGATGCGGCATATCGGTGCATCCATGCGCACGATGCTGGAAGCCGCTGCTGCCGCGCAATGGGGCGTGCCGCAACAGGAAGTGCAGGCGAAAAATCACGAAGTCGTGCACGCGAAGAGCGGACGGCGCATCGGTTACGGCGAACTGGCCGCCGCGGCCGGCAAGCTGTCGCCGCCGGCGATTGCGACATTGAAACTGAAGAAGCCGAACGAATTCCGCTACATCGGCAAGCAGGATGTGCGCGGCATCGATTACACCGACATCGTCACGGGCAACACGCAATACGGCATCGATACGCGCCTGCCGGGCATGATGTACGCGGTAATCGCGCGGCCGCAGGTGCTGGGCGGTAAGGTGGCCAGCGTTGACAGTTCCGCAGCACTGAAGGTGCCGGGTGTGCTCAAGGTCGTCGAACTGAAAAACTCTCCACCGCCGACGCAGTTCAATCCATTAGGTGGCGTTGCGGTCATCGCGTCGAATACCTGGGCGGCGATCAAGGGCCGCGAAGCGTTGAAGATCACGTGGAACGACGGCCCCAATGCCAGCTACGATTCGGTGGCATTCAGGAAGACGCTGGAAGAAGCGGCGCGCAAGCCGGCAAAAGCGGTGCGCAGCGACGGCGATGCGGTCAAGGCATTGGCGGCTGCGCCGAAGCGCATCGAGGCCGAATACTATCTGCCGCACATTGCACACGCCACGATGGAGCCGCCGGCCGCGACCGCGCATATCGTCGACGGCAAGTGCGAAGTGTGGGCTTGCGTGCAGGCGCCGGAAGCCACGCGCGAACTGGTGGCCAAGCATCTCGGCATGAAGCATGAAGACGTGACCGTGCACGTGACGCTGCTGGGCGGCGGCTTCGGCCGCAAGTCCAAGCCGGACTTTGCCGCCGAGGCGGCGCTGCTGTCGAAGGCGATGGGTGGCAAGCCGGTCAAGGTGACGTGGACGCGTGAAGACGACATTCACAACGATTATTTCCACACGGTTTCGGTCGAGCATATGGAAGCGGCAGTGGACAAATCCGGCAAGCCGACCGCATGGCTGCATCGCACGGCGGCGCCGACCATCGGTGCGCTGTTCGTGCCGGGCGCCAACATGCAGCAGCCGTTCGAACTGGGCATGTCGGCTGTCAACATTCCGTTCCCGATTCCGAACTTCCGCGTCGAGGTGCCGGAAGTCGATGCGATGACGCGCGTCGGCTGGTTCCGTTCGGTATCCAATAT
>DATDLO010000087.1:0-12586 GCA_036519215.1 Oxalicibacterium sp. | reverse complement strand
CGATAAACCCGGCAAACGGGCACAAAAAAAGCGCTTCGATCGAAGCGCTTTTTTTCATCAGCAACGAGGCATTACGCCAATTACTTCAGTGTCAGAATCCACTTCACCAGCGTACGCGCCTCCGCCTCGCTGACCTGCGTGTTCGCAGGCATCGGCACTGCGCCCCAGACGCCGCCGCCGCCCTTCATCACTTTCTGCACCAGCTTGTCTTCCGCGCCCTTCTGGCCGGCATACTTTGCCGCTACATCCTTGAAGGCAGGACCGACGATCTTGTTGTTGACCGAATGACAGGCCATGCAATTCTTCGCCTTCGCCAGATCGGCATTCGCCATCGCGGCACCCGATACACCCATCGTCAACAGACACGCCAACATCAAACGCTTCATGCTCGTTCTCCGGAAAAGGATCGCGGCCATTCTATCCTGTTTCCCCATTCTTTTCGTCACACCGTCACATTTTGCACATGCGACAACACAATTGACCGTTACCCCGTTTCCTCCTATGCTGCATCGGAAAAAACAGGGAGAAATCCATGCCGCTGATTATCGTGATCGTCCTGCTGGCCGTGCTGAAATACTTCGAAGTCGGTCCGCTGGAAAAACTTTCCTGGTGGTGGATCGCCGGACTGTTCGCCGTTGCCTTCATCTGGTTCGAATTCGTCGAACGCATCTTCGGACTGGACAAGCGCAAGGCGCACGAACAGCTGGAGAAGGCACGCAAGGAACGCGTCAACAAGACCTTCAAGTGATCGCAGCACAGGCTGCATGGGCGCAGAATGCCTACGTCATGTCGTCGTCATATGCCCGTGGATAATGACGGGGCATGCAGGCAAATCATGAATTTTTCGATGCGCTCCCCGATGTTTTTCCCGAGACATCCGCCGACCCGTTTTCCCCGGACGAACTGAAGAAGCGGCTCAACCGCATCTTTTTCCCCTATGCCGACCGGCAACTGCAGCGCATCGGCAAGAAATCCCGCTTCGCCTACTACACCAACGCCGAGACCGCGCGCCGTATCCTCGCCAACGAGGAAATCTGGATGCGCGACACCTACGACATGAACGACGCGATGGAGATCGAATACGGCTTCGATTGCCTGCACACAGCGTTCGACGACGATGCGCTGAAGAGCCGCTTCATGGCCGTGCTCGACGATTGCGCGGAAGGCCTGGCCGACGAAATCCTGCAACGCTTCGACAGCTGGTCGCCGCACCTGAAGACGCATACCTTCATCGCCTGCGTTTCCAAGCACCGCTCGCGCGAGAATCATCACGGCCGGCTGTCGATGTGGCGCGCCTACGGCGGCCGCTCGGGCGTCGCGCTGATCCTGAATGCGGAAGCGATGCTGAAAATTTCCTCGCGTGCGCTGGGTGCATATTCCAGTCCGGTCGGCTACATGACGGCAGCCCAGGTACGCAAGGAACTGCGCGCTGTCGTGCGCAACATGGAAGATGCGCGTGAACTGCTCTGCAGTCTGGGCCGCGAACGGGTGCGCGACAACGTGCTGTCGATGCTGCATTACGCGGTGCTGTGCATCAAGCATCCCGGCTTTCACGAAGAGCGGGAATGGCGCATCATCACGAACGCACAATGGCCGGAAGTCGCAGTGCGCACATCGGCCATCGAAACGATACGCGACATTCCGCAGAAGGTGCAGAAGATCAAGTTCCGCGACGATCCGCAGAACGGCCTGCACGGATTGGGCCTGCCGCAACTGCTGAACCGCGTCATCATCGGCCCGACAGCATCGCCGCAATCGCTGAAGGAAGAGTTCGTCGCACTGCTGGAACGCGCTGGTGTGCACCATCCGCGCAAAAAAATCGTGGTATCCAACATCCCCCTGCGCTGCGGCTGAACGTCACCGCAAGAAAAGCCGGACGGCATGCTGACGCTCGACGCGTTTGAGGATCTGTATGACCGCTTCCTGCGCATCAACACCGCCTGAACCAAACAACTCTTGACAATCGAGCAACTCCTGAAGAACTGGAAGCAAAGCGAGTCGCTAGATCAGACGCTGACCGTGCGCAAAATCCTGCTAACCATCGAGCTGAAGGCCAATTTCAGCTGGTTCGGCTTCAAGGATGAAACGGGCTTCCCGGACGACGGTTTCTACATCAATGAGGCATTTTCGGTACGCGTCGTGCGCGATCAGGCCACCTGAAACGCGGGCAGGCAAGCCAAGAAGCCGCACAAGCGGTAAAATCACGGTTTCGCAGATTTGCACTTTTTTGGGGCCTGGCCGCGCATGGCGCGACCGGGCCGGTTTACTTTTAATCTTGCTGGAGCACACGTGCCTGGTCTACTTCCCAACGTCGATCCCGACGGTCTTCTCGAATATTCCGTCGTCTACACGGATCGCGCGGTCAATCACATGTCGAAACGCTTTCAGGGCGTCATGTGCGATATCTCCCGGACGCTGAAGCAGGTCTATCACGCGCATTCGGCCATCGTCATGCCGGGTTCCGGCACCTTCGGCATGGAAGCCGTCGCCCGCCAGTTCGCCACCGGCAAACCCTGCCTCGTGTTGCGCAACGGCTGGTTCAGCTTTCGCTGGACGCAGATCCTTGAAACCGGCAGCATCCCGTCCAGCACCACCATCCTGATGGCGCGTCCGGAAGACGATTCCGTGCAGGCCGCCTACGCGCCGGCGCCGATCGACGAAGTCGTCGCCACCATCAAGGAAACCAAACCCGCCATCGTCTTCGCACCGCACGTCGAAACCGCTTCCGGCATCCTGCTGCCGGACGATTACATGCGCCAGGTATCCGACGCCGTGCATTCGGTCGGCGGCCTGTTCGTGCTGGACTGCATCGCCTCCGGCACGATCTGGGTCGACATGGAAAAGACCGGCACCGACATCCTGATCAGCGCGCCGCAAAAAGGCTGGAGCGGCTCCGCCGGTTGCGCCTTCATCATGCTGAGCAAGCTCGCACGCGAACGCATCGATTCCACGCAAAGCACCAGCTTCGCCTGCGACCTGCGCAAATGGCTGCAGATCATGGAAGCCTATGAGCAAGGCAGCGTCGCCTACCACACGACGATGCCGACCGACGCGCTGACCATTCTGCGCGACACGATGAAGGAAACCGAAGATTACGGCTTCGACAAGGTGCGCGCCGAACAGCAGGAGCTGGGCGACCGCGTGCGCAAGTTGCTGATCGAGCGCGGCTTTAAAAGCGTCGCGGCAAAAGGCTATCAGGCACCGGGTGTGGTCGTCAGCTACACGACGGACGACGGCATCCAGTCGTCGAAAAAATTCGCTGCAGTCGGCCTGCAGACGGCAGCCGGCGTCCCGCTGCAATGCGACGAACGTCCGGATTTCAAGACATTCCGCGTCGGACTGTTCGGCCTGGACAAGCTGCACAACATCGAGCGTACCGTCGCGAATCTGGCGAAGGCGCTGGATGCGATGACGTAATACGCATCACCGAATCGCAACCGTCGCACATCATTTATTGGAGAAGACATGAATACAAAATGGAGAATCATCGTGACGATCGTCGTCATCGCGATCTCTGCAATTTCGTTGTATGTGAATCCATAACGGAAGATGAATCGAGAGCCACATTGGCCGGGCGCGATTGCAATCTCGCAAGCCTCTCCACCAAGTTCAAAAGCCGGACAAACGTCCGGCTTTTTATTGAGAAAATTGCAAACACCATACGCACAATGACCTTCTTCCGAAAACCGATGTCGCGACAGCAGGCACCGGATATTCCGCGCAAGATGTAACCAATTCATCAGCATCGGCGAATTACACAGGTCTTCTCTCCATTTTCAATCGACCCGCTATCGTCCATGTCCAGCCTATCCTTCGGAATCTTCTCGATCAAAACCTCGCAGCTGCTTCTCGTCATTTGCCTTTTCGCCGCGCTGGCAATCGCACTGATCGTTGCCCGGCGCAAAAAGATCAAGATTACCGATACATCATTGCAGATCGTTCTGCTCTCGATGGTCGTCGCACGTATCGTGTTTGTCGCCACATGGTTCGAGCATTACTGGAAAGCACCGTTGTCGATACTGGATATTCGTGACGGTGGCTTCAACGTTGCGGCCGGTATCGTTGCAGGTTGCGCGCTGGTTGCGTGGCGCGGCTGGAAACAGCCGATGCTGCGCACACCGCTAGCCGTCGGCACACTGACCTTCCTGCTGGCATGGGGCATCGCCGTGCCGTCTGCCGATTCGATTGCAGGAGAAGTCGCCTTGCCAGCCGTAACACTCACCACCTTCGATGGCAAGCTTGCGACGTTCGAGAAACTCGCCCACGGCAAACCGCTGGTGGTCAATCTGTGGGCCAGCTGGTGTCCGCCCTGCCGCCGCGAAATGCCGCTGCTGGTGGAAGCGCAGAAGAAGCACAAGGACATTGCCTTTGTTTTCGTCAATGAAGATAGCGATCGGGACGAGGGGCTGTTCTTTGCCAACCAGATGAATCTGCCGACCGGCAGTATCGTCGCCGATTACGATTTTGGATTGATGCGCATGTTCGGTGCGCGCGTGCTGCCGACTACCTTGTACTACTCAAAGAATGGGGAGCTGGTGGCAACGCATGTTGGCGGCTTGTCGGAAGCCACCCTTCAAAGCGATTTGCAGAAGCTGCCTAAATAACACGCCGTCTTCCGCCGATTGCTGTACCGTGTCGATCTCCCCGACCAGCTGGGCAAGACTATGAAGATCATCTACCGCGCCGCCGACATCATGGAAGCCCACATCGTCGCTGGCATGCTGCAAACCTGCGGCGTCGAAGCGCGCGTCAGCGGTCACTATCTACAGGGCGGTATCGGAGAACTCGCTGCGGCCGATTTCGCCAACGTCCTCGTCGACGAAAGCTACATCGAGAAAGCATTGTCTATCATCCACGAATATGAAAACGCGGACGTCGAGGCCGCGTTTTCCGATGAAGAAGGTACCGATCCGGATCGCGGCGAATGACGAACGGAGCGCACTGTCTTCGGCACAACGCCGCGTCCCTCTAGTCCGCCATCGTCCGGTTCCAGATCCTGAGCCAAACCGCAGCAATACGATCGCAATGCGCATAGGCCGGCTCGTCCAGTTCCTCACCGAAGACATCCGGATCGATTTCCTCGTAGGACCACGCATGATTTCCGCCGTCCAGCCTCTGTTCTAGCTCCATCAGAAACGCATCCCTACCTTCGAAGATTGCCGCGCCGGTGTACATCAGCAAAACGCCTTGCGGCGTCAGCCTTTGTAACGCGGCGTCGACGATTGCCAGGGACAGATCGGCTCCCAGCGTGCCGCCGCCGTGGCGGTATGTCCGCGCGCCAGGATCGACGAGATAGGGAGGATTCGAAACAATCAAGTCGAACTCGCCCGCAAGTCCGGTCAGCAAATCGCTTTTGCAGACAGCAACGTTTTCCAGCTTCGCAAGCTGCGCGTTCACGGTAGTCAGCATCAAGGCAGCATCGTTGATATCGACCGCAAAGATTTCCGATTGCGGAAACTGTGCTGCGATTGTCAATGCGCCGGGTCCGGCACCGCATCCGATATCCACCGCACGGTGAACTGCGGGAAAGAGCGAAAATTCCGTTTTCAACGCCCGGACGAAACGATAGGTGTCGGGACCGAAAAACACCGAATCGTCCTGATCCGTCGGATAGGCGGAATGAAAATACAAACGGCCATTCAGCGTCGACGCGCGCAGCGTGCTGCGCCACCCTCCGTCGACCGGTTGCAGAATTTGCGCTGCGTGCATCAGTGCATGAAGTGCCGGCGATACCGGCGACGATGCTTGATCACTCATTCGGAACGGGCGGCTCCAGCCAAACACGTCGGCAGTTGTTCGCGCCCATTCATTACCGCTTCGCGCATTGATCCGGCCATGCGTCACCGGTGTAACTGTCGTGAAATGGTATCCCTCTGCCAGTAGTCGCTCTCCTAGCAGATGCAGCGCCTGCGCGCGATCCGGTTGGCGCAACGACATCTCGACTGACGTTTCCACGCTCCCCGGTACGTTCATGCGTTCGCTCGCTTGACTGATCTTCATGCCAGTTACGCCAGCAGTTTCTTGAACACCCGCGTCGCCATCAATCCGGCACGTGTATGGTGGCACGCCGGTGACATTAGCTGAATGAGCGCATGCATCGCGACTTCTCTGCCGGCCAGTGATCCGATCTGTTCTTCCAGTGTGCGCAGTTCCTGCGTGAAATCGTTGGTGTCGTCGGACGCATGCTGTTGCCTGATCGCGGTCCGTGCGGCGCCGATGTGGCGAACTTTTTCCGGCGCGGCCGTTGCCGTCATGGGCGCCAATGCACGCTGTCGGGCACGAAAACTCGGCACGCGTACATGGTTGGCGGCTTTTTTTCCTTCGGTCGGCAAGTGGCCAGAAGGCGAAGCGATCCAGTCACGCAGTATCTGCTGTTCATACGCACTGAAAACGCCAAACATCTCGGCATGTTCACCCTCGATCAGATGCCAGAACCGGCTGCTCTCCGCCGGTTCGCCGCGCGTGATCCATCCCGCGCCGGTCAATGCATTGAGAAAATCAGGCATCGTGTGCGGATCGGCAAGCCAATCATTGATCGTGCGACCAGCAACGCGGCAATAATTCGAATGCATGTTCTTGCCGGCACCTGCTTTGGCCCGCATGATCTTGAGGACTTCTTTCTCCAAATCAAACGATTCGATCACCGACATCGTATTGGCGCCCAGGTCATTCAACCGATAGCCATCGATCACGCGCTGGTAAAACGCATTCGTGTCCCCCACCAGCGGCAGCAGTTGCTGCAGGCTTCGCAACGCCTTGTGCGCATGGCCGGTCGATGCGTTATCGATAGTAATGTGCAGCGTGAAGTAGTATGGATCGATGCCGAGTTCGTTGAGTTCGTATGACGTAATCAGCAAATGCAAGGGAAGCTGTTCATAGCCAAGGTTGTAACCGATGATCTCCGGCAGAAAACGTTCCGCGTTGCAAGCCAATGCCAACTGGATGGCGCCCTGCACGAAATGCGGTTCGGTGAGCGACCGCCAATGCTCGCACCCATGCATGGCCAGCAGCTTTTTGTACAGCACGACATGGTTTTGCCCGGCGACACCATCGCCGAGTTCTTCGAGATAGGTCTGAATCAACGGCAGATAGTCAGGTTCCTGCCACCGCTGCAGCACGCCGTACAACCATGCGCCGTCGACCAGCTTGGTGGGGGCAACCGCATTCAGAAAATAAAGCGCATGCGACCGGCTGGAGAAGAAACGCCTCGGTGCCCCGGCCTTGCGCGCAGCCAGATAATCACGGTAGGCCATGCCAACTGCCTCGCTACGTCGCGTCACCCAGTCATCGAGATCCGCCAAGTCCTCTGGCACCTCGTTCGGCAATGCCCGGGCAAGTTCCAATTGTTGATGAAGGTAATTGCGCGCGAGCGATCGTTCCACGTCGCCCGTATCCCGGCGATTCAGCACAAAATAAAGATGCCGGGAATGATGTTCCTCGCCGCGTGCTTCCTCAAGCGAAACAGTTGCCAAGTTGGACCGCATGTCCCCTCCGACTTTTCGTTGTTGTTTGCACTACACAACACAATTATCCGAAAGGAAGGGACATTCAAGTATCGGAACACTCCGCACATTGTTGTAAGAAAGGCGGTAATACCACGCAAGAAATCGACTCTTGCCTACTCGCGAGACGCGATGTATCGCCATTGCGGCCAGCGAAGACGACATCTTTGGTCGGCAGTCGCCAGTTCGATGGTCGCGATCAGGTCGTTTACCTCGAATTGCTCAACACAAGCACAACCTGAAATCAGTATTTGGCACCAAGTGACGTTCTCTATCGAACGTTCTCGTCGCAGGAGAAATGCCTGCGAGCCACAATGCCAGATTCAAGACGTAACGTTTGGCCGAATAGCTCGCCGCCGGACATGCCCGCATGTCCTTGCCCGGTTTTTCACTTACGAAAGAAGAACATCCGAGGCGGCAGCCGCCAAGCCCGCCCGCGCTGCATGCAATTTCCTGTAGCTGTCGAGCAGACGCTGGTGTCTTTCGAGACCTTCCAGTTTCATGCTTGTCGGCGTCAGGCCGTAAAACCGCACGCTGCCGTCGACTGAGCCCAGCACCGCGTCCATTCGATCATTGCCGAACATGCGGCGGAAATTGACGACGTAATCGTCCAGTTCCAGTTCGTCATCCAGCAGCACCTCCAGCACCACGTTCAGGGCCTGATAAAACAGTCCGCGCTCGACCGTGTTGTCGTTGTACTGCAGGAAAGCGCCCACCAGTTCATGCGCCTCCTCGAATTGCTGCAAGGCGAGACGGATCAACAGCTTTAGTTCGAGCACGGTCAGCTGTCCCCACTCCGTGTTCTCGTCGAACTCAATGCCGATCAGCGTCGCGATATCGCCATATTCGTCCAGCTCATTGTTTTCCAGCCTATCGAGCAATGCTTCCAGCGCGTCGTCGTCCAGTTGATGCAGGTTCAGGATGTCGGCACGGAACAGCAGTGCCTTGTTGGTGTTGTCCCAGATCAGGTCTTCCACCGGATAAACCTCCGAATAGCCGGGAACCAGAATGCGGCACGCGGTCGCACCCAACTGGTCGACCACCGCCACGTACACTTCCTTGCCCATTTCTTCGAGGATGCCGAACAAGGTCGCAGCTTCTTCCACGTTGGAATTTTCGCCATGACCGGAAAAATCCCATTCGACAAAATCGAAATCCGGTTTGGCGCTGAAAAAGCGCCACGACACCACGCCGCTGGAATCGATGAAGTGTTCGACAAAGTTGTAGGGTTCGGTCACGGCTTCGCTGGCAAACGTCGGTCGCGGCAAATCGTTCAAGCCTTCAAAGCTGCGCCCCTGCAGCAATTCGGTCAGGCTGCGCTCCAGCGCGACTTCCAGGCTTGGATGTGCGCCGAACGAGGCAAACACGCCGCCGGTGCGCGGGTTCATCAGCGTGACGCACATTACCGGATAAACGCCGCCCAGCGACGCATCCTTCACCAGCACCGGAAAGCCTTGCGCTTCCAAACCTTGAATGCCGGCCACGATGTCGGGATATTTCGCCAGCACTTCCTGCGGCACATCGGGCAATGCCAGTTCGCCTTCCAGAATTTCGCGCTTGACCGCGCGCTCGAAAATTTCCGACAGGCATTGCACCTGCGCTTCGGCCAGCGTGTTGCCGGCGCTCATGCCGTTGCTGGCGTACAGATTCTCGATCAGATTGGAAGGGAAATACACGACCTCGCCATCCGACTGCCTCACATACGGCAGCGAGCAGATGCCGCGCTCTACGTTGCCCGAGTTGGTATCGATCAGATGCGCGCCGCGCAGTTCGCCGTCGGGGTTGTAAATCGCCAGACAGTATTCATCGAGTATCTCTTTCGGCAGTGCGTCCCTGCGGCCGGGCTTGAACCAGCGCTCGTTCGGATAGTGCACAAACTCTGCGTTGGCGATGTCTTCGCCCCAGAACACACCGGCGTAAAAATGATTGTTGCTGACGCGCTCGACGTATTCGCCCAGCGCCGACGCCAGCGCGCTTTCCTTGGTCGATCCCTTGCCGTTGGTGAAACACATCGGCGAATGTGCGTCGCGAATGTGCAGCGACCAGACGTTCGGCACGATGTTGCGCCACGATGCAATCTCGATCTTGATGCCGATGCTCGCCAGCAGGCCCGACATGTTGGCGATGGTTTGTTCCAGCGGCAGGTCCTTGCCCGCGATGCAGGTGCGTGCGTCGGGTGCCGGTGTTAACGTCAGCAACGATTGCGCATCGGCATCCAGATTTTCTACTTCCTCGATGACGAATTCGGGTCCTTCCTGCACGACTTTTTTCACGGTGCAGCGATCGATCGAACGCAGGATGCCGCGGCGATCGACTTCCGAAATATCTGCCGGCAGCTCGACCTGAATCTTGAAAATCTGCTGGTAGCGATTTTCCGGATCGACAATATTGTTCTGCGACAGACGGATATTTTCGGTCGGAATGTTGCGCGTGTTGCAATACAACTTCACGAAATACGCCGCACACAAGGCGGACGAAGCCAGAAAATAATCGAACGGCCCCGGCGCCGAACCATCACCCTTGTAGCGAATCGGCTGGTCGGCAATGACCGTAAAGTCATCGAATTTTGCTTCAAGACGCAGCTTGTCGAGAAAATTGACCTTGATTTCCATGGGGCGAGTTCCAAAAATGGTGCTTGAGATGAAGTAGCCGCTATTATCCGTCGCCACGCCGGTGTCGTGTCATGCAACGATGCTTTTCACAAGCGTTGCTGCATACGGATAATTTGACCGGCAAACGCCATTGCGCGGGAAGTGCCCGGAACTGGCGTCACATGCAGTCAACCGCTGCCTTGGGTCGATAGCGGCTACCGGTCGGTGCGCGAGGCAAGGCAAAATTTGTTTTGCCTGATCTTATCGTCGATAATTGTCGGCATGAACGATACTACACAGCGCCCCGCACTCCCCGACCGACTCTCCATCGATCCTCGCAGCCCTTATTACGACGCCGCTATATTCGAGCATCAAGTGGGCATCAGGCTGAACGGCAAGGAACGCTCCGATGTTGAAGAATATTGCATCAGCGAGGGATGGGTTAAAGTCCCGGCCGGAAAGGCACTGGATCGCAAAGGCAATCCTTTACTGACGAAGTTGAAAGGCACGGTCGAAGCTTTTTACCGGTGACGGTCATCTTCACCGACATTGCCTGATGCCTGTCATGGCTGCAGCGGACAGGCGTTAACGCTTCTTGCGGCAACACTGCCCCAGCCGTTTTCGGCAGACCTTCAGCACCATAAAAAAGCCGGACTGCAGTCCGGCTTTTCATCCATGGCACGCTTCCGATCAACCGGTGACTGCGCCCTTGCTCGCGGTCGAAGCCAGTGCTGCAAATTTCGACAACACGCCACGCGTATAACGTGGCGCAGGCTGCTTCCAGTTGGCACGGCGGCGTGCGATTTCTTCTTCCGACACGTTCAACTGGATCAGCAGTTTGTGTGCATCGATGGTGACCGAATCGCCCTCTTCCACCAGACCGATCAGACCGCCGACGAATGCTTCCGGCGACACGTGGCCGACCACCATGCCCCAGGTACCGCCGGAGAAGCGGCCGTCGGTGATCAGGCCCACGGATTCGCCGAGGCCCTGGCCGACCAGCGCGGAAGTCGGCGCCAGCATTTCCGGCATACCCGGGCCGCCTTTCGGGCCAAGGTAGCGCAGGATCACGACGTCGCCCGCCTTGATCTGCTTGGCCATGATGGCATCCATCGCCGTGTATTCGTCGTCGAACACGCGCGCCGGGCCGGTGATGACCGGATTTTTCAGGCCAGTGATCTTGGCAACGCAACCTTCAGGCGACAGATTGCCTTTCAGGATCGCAAGGTGGCCTTGCTCGTACAGCGCATCCTTGATCGGATGGATGACATCCTGATCGGCACGCGGTACTGACGGCACATCGGCCAGCATTTCGGCGACGGTCTTACCGGTGATCGTCATGCAGTCGCCGTGCAGCAAGCCTGCGTCCAGCAGCACCTTCATCACCTGCGGAATGCCGCCGGCCTTGTGCAGGTCGGTTGCAACGTATTTACCCGAAGGTTTCAGGTCGCAGATGACCGGCACTTTCTTGCGCATGCGCTCGAAGTCGTCGATCGTCCATTCTACTTCTGCCGCGTGTGCAATCGCGAGGAAGTGCAGCACGGCGTTGGTCGAACCGCCGGTGGCCATGATGACGGCGACGGCGTTTTCGATGGCCTTGCGGGTGACGATGTCGCGCGGTTTCAGATCGTTCTTGATCGCTTCGATCAGGACGCGCGCGGATTCGGCAGCGGAACCGACTTTTTCATCGTCAGGGTTGGCCATCGTCGACGAAAACGGCAATGCCAGGCCAAGCGCTTCGAATGCCGACGACATCGTGTTTGCCGTGTACATGCCGCCGCACGAACCGGATGACGGGCAGGCGTTGCGCTCGATGCCGTCAAAATCTTCCTGCGACATGCGGCCGGCAGTGAATTCGCCCACCGCTTCGAATGCGGAAACGATGGTCAGGTCCTTGCCCTTCCAGTTGCCCGGCTTAATGGTGCCGCCGTAGACGTAGATGCTCGGCACGTTGGTGCGCAGCATCGCGATCATGCCGCCCGGCATGTTCTTGTCGCAGCCGCCGATGACGACGCAGCCGTCCATCCACTGGCCGTTGACCGCGGTTTCGATACAGTCGGCGATGACTTCGCGCGAGATCAGCGAGTACTTCATGCCTTCGGTGCCCATCGACATGCCGTCCGAAATCGTCGGCGTGCCGAACACTTGCGGATTGCCACCGGATTCCTTGATGGTCTTGATCGCGATGTCGGCCAGTTTCTGCAGGCCGGAGTTGCATGGCGTGATCGTCGAGTGACCGTTGGCGATACCGACCATCGGCTTGTCGAAGTCTTCCTTCTCGTAGCCCATGGCGTAATACATGGAACGGTTCGGGCTGCGCGACACGCCCTGCGTGATGTTCTTGGAACGGCGGTTGAATGACATGGTGACTCCAGAAGTCGGTAATGCGCCGCAATTTGAAAACGGAACAGAGGCTGCGGCGGTTGCCTGCCCGGCAACAGGGCAATTCCTTGAAAAACCGAAAAGAGCGGCTAGATTGCCTTGCGTGGCTCT
>DATDLO010000086.1:0-17054 GCA_036519215.1 Oxalicibacterium sp. | reverse complement strand
CCAAACTCAATTTCATGGCGCTCGGTGCGCCGCTGCCGGAATCGCTGGCCGGGGCGCCGAGCGATGCCGATATCCAGAATCTTCGTGTCGGCAACCGCGCACAGTTAATCCTGCTGCAGGAGATCGTCGAAATGGCGGAACGCCGCAAGATACGGCAATCGTGGGTGCGTGCGCTGAAGATTGCCATCGCCAAGAATCGCATGCGTTTCGCAGTGCCGGTCGGTGCTGCATTGCGTCGCGCGACACAGCCGTTGCGCACGCTGCTGCGTCCGCTGAAACGTCGCCTGGTGTCGCAATGAAGAATTTGCGCCGTGCCGTGCCGTGGGCGATCATCGACAGCGTCGGTGTCGGCCTGCTCGGTTTCCTGACGCTGGGCATCATGTCGCGTGTGCTGACGGCGGCAGATTTCGGCAGTGTTGCGTTCGCGCAGGCCATCGTGTTGATGATGCAGCTGGTGATTGCGCTGGGCATCAACGAAGCGCTGATCCAGCGCCGGCCGATCGACATGCTGCATATCGACAGTGCATTCTGGATGGCGCTGGCGCTCGGTTTTTCCGGTTTCCTGTTCTGCGTTGCCATCGGCCTGTATTTCATCTATATGGCGGGGCAGCCGCTGGTCGGCACCATTCTCCTCATCGAAGGAACAGCCTGTTTCTTCACCGGTTTGAACCTGCTGCCGTCGGCAATGCTGGATCGCAAGATGCGCACCAAGGCAGTGGCACGCCGCACCGTGCTCGGGCGTCTCAGCTATTGCGTGGTCGCGATTGGCCTGGCACTGGCGAATTTCGGCGTCTGGAGCATCGTCATCGCCGGTGTCGTGCAAAACCTGGTGCTGACGACGATTTTCTGGCGCGGCCTGCAGCGCTGGCCGAAGCGGCGTTTTTCGTGGCCGCATGCAAAACAGCTGATCACGTTCGGCGTGCCGGTGATGCTGGAGGGCGCGCTATGGGCATTCCTGACGCGCGGCTTCAACCTGCTGATCGGCGCAATTCATGGCTTGACGGTGCTGGGGCTGGTCAGCGTGGCGTTCAAGGCAACTGATGCGCTGTCGAACATCGTCGGCAACGTCGCCGGCCGTATCGGCCTGCCGTTCTTTTCGGCGCTGCAGCAGGATCGTGCGCACATGCAGCGCGCCTTCCTGCGCATCACGCAGGCGACTACTTTCATCTCCGGCCCGATCTTCGTCGGCCTGGCGCTGACGGCGCATCAATGGGTGCCGCTCTTGCTCGGCGAAAAATGGAACGAGGCGATCCCGCTGATCGTCGTGCTGTGCCTGATGTGGGTGACCAGTTTCACGCGCATCTTCGTCAGTCCGTATCTGCGTGCGCTCGGCCATCCGCGCGCCTTGCTGTTGCCCGGACTGTGTGCCAGCGCGTGCACCATCGCGGTGGTATTCCTGACAGCAGGGCATGCGCCTATCTACATCATGCTGGCGTGGTCGTGCCGCGTGCTGATCACCTATCCGCTCGGCCTGTTGCTGCTGCGCAAATATGCAGGTATCGGCGTCGGCCGCCAGTTGCGTCCACTGGCGATGCCTGCATTCTGCGTGGCGACGATGTCGGCCTGTGTGCTGGGATTGCAGTCGGCGATGGCCGGTCACGAATGGTCGTTGATGACGGAACTGCTGGCTTCGATGGCGGTGGGCGCGATTAGTTATGCGGCCATCGTCCTGTTCATGCATAGACGCAGACTGCCGGCCATGCTGGCGGACTGGCGCGGCGGCAGTGGCGGAATGGGAATGAAGGCCCGCTGAGAGCGGGTTGAGGCGGCTTCCGGTTTCTTCATAAGGTGGCCGATTAGCCGATGTCGCGTGCAGAAAATGCCTGTCACCGCGATCAGGCCCGATCAGCGTCGCGTGCGGACGTTTTTCAGCAGGCGTTCCACGTCGCGGTTCAATGCTTCCAGGTCGTGCTGCAGCATGTCTTTTTCAGGTTGCGTGATCTGGCCATCCACCCTGAATGCCGCTTCGCGGTGATAGATATCGGTTTCGCGCTGCATCAGGCGCTGCGCCTCGGTGCGTGTGATGAGACCGCTTGAAATGCCGTAATCGATACGTTTTCCGATTTGCGTTGCGCGTCCGGCGAGATCGGGAAGATAGCCATCCGGGCTGCCTTTCATCCGCGTATTGCGCAGGCTGCGTTCGACACCGGCATGCAGTGCATCGAGATCGCGGCGCAGCTGGTCACGCTCCTGCGGCGTCAGCGTGCCATCGCGCCGGAAACCTGCTGCACGCTGCTGGATGCTGCTTTCGCGGCGCGACAGTTCATCCGCTTCATCCTGCGTGATCAGGCCATACGCGATGCCTTGTTCGATGCGCGCATGGATATCCTGCTGTTGCTGATCGATGCCGTAGCTGCGGACATTCTCGGCACCTGCGAAGAAGGACGTCGTTGCCAGTACGGCAGTCGCCAGCGCAAGTCGTGCGGTTGCACGGCTGCGCCGAAATTTTGAAGGGAAGAGGAGAGAAGTTTTCATCATGCGACGATGCCTTGCGATCGTCGGACATGATGCCGGCGATCAATAACGATACGGGTTGGTAGGCCTGCGGTCGAACCGATTCGGTACGCCATCGCGATCATAGTCGCCGCGCGGACGAATGTACCTTTTGTGATGGTAATGCCTGCGCGGGTGGACGTATACCGGCATCGGGCGCGGTGCGACATATACAGGGTGCGGCGCGACGTAGACCGGTGCCGGGCCGGCATAGACCGGCACGCCCAGATGGACGTCGACATTGACACGGGCCATTGCCGGAGCGGCGGAAAGCAGTAGTGCGCCTGCCAGTATGCCGGCCGAAATGCCGAAGATCTTTTTCATGACGTTCTCCTTGATGGGACGTTTTTTGGGACGTTTTTGATGGAACACTTGCGGAAGATTTCCATTCCTGAAAAATCCTCTGTCAGGACGATTCCATTTAATACGAGCATTGCATCGGTAGCCAGTCTGAATCGGTAAGGTCTGTTACAACATGTATCCGCTTCGACATGGATGTTCGTACGGATTGCAGGAATGACATGCCGGCAGTGTTGAATGAAATGCATGGCCACAAAAATCCCATATGGATGGGATACGAAACCGTCTGGAAGCGTTACAGAATGAGTGCGCATATCAGGGAGCCGCATAACCATGTCATTTCAATTGCCGTCCAACGTCACTGCCCAGCGCAGGCCGATTTCAGCCACATCGTACGAATACATCCTCCGTCACAGCGAGCTGGGTCAACTTGGACAGATCATGCTGAGCGTCTGCGTTTCCGGGCATTGCCGCATCACGTCGCTGGTCAACGGCACGCCGGGCGAAAGCCTGACCGAACGCCGCCGCGCCATTTTCGAACCGCTGGCGAAGCTGCTGGCCGAACAGATCAAGCCTGCATTGACCATGCCATCTTCGCCGGCCGGCAACGATCGTTCCGTCATGATCTGATCGTACTTTTCTTTCCATAAAAAAAGAGGCCCGTCAGGGCCTCTTTTCGTTGGCGAACAGTTTGCGTTACTGCGTTGTCTGGGGTGCCGCTTCTGTCGCTGCCGGAGCTACTTCGGCTGTTGCCGTCGTTTCCACCAGTCCGCCACCCAGTGCGCGGTACAGATCGACCGCATTGGTCAGGCGCAACAGGCGCGTTTGCACCAGATCCTGCTCTGCCGTGAACAACTCGCGTTGCGCATCCAACACATCCAGCGAACTGGCGATGCCGTTGTCGAATCGCTGGCGCGCCAGCTTCAGGCGTTCGGCCTGCGCTGCCTGAACCTTGCTTTGCGCATCGACCTGTTCGTCGAGCAACTGACGTGCCACCAGTGCATCGGCCACCTCGCGGAAGGCTGTCTGGATGGTTTTCTCGTAGTTGGCGATCTCGATGTTCTTGCGCACTTCGGACAGCTTCAGGTTGGCGATGTTGCGGCCTCCCTGAAAGATCGGCAGCACCAGTTGCGGGGCGAACGACCAGGCGCGCGATCCAGCATCGAACAGGCCGGACAACGCATTGCTTGCGGTGCCGACGCCGGCAGTCAGCGATATCTGCGGAAAGAAGGCTGCGCGGGCTGCGCCGATGTTGGCATTGGCCGAGATCAATGCCTGTTCGGCGCTGCGGATATCCGGACGTCGTATCAGCAAATCGGAGGGCAGACCGGCCGGCAATTCGGTCACGATGTCCTGTCCGGATAATGAATAAGCCGGTGGCAGATCGGTCAGCGGTTTGCCGACCAGCAAAGTCAAGGCGTTCCAGGCTTGTGCTCGCTGACGGGCCAATGTGGTCTGCGCGACGCGAGCCGATTCCAGCAATGCCTGATCCTGGCGCAGATCCAGTGCCGACGATGCGCCGACTTCGAAGCGCTGCTTCGACAATTCATAGGCGTCGCTGCGGCTCTTCAACGTATCCTGAGCCAGCACCAGTTGTTCGGCATAGGCGCGTTCGGTCAGATAGGCCTGCGCTACTTCGGCCACCAGGCTGATGTGCGCTGCGCGCTGCGCTTCCTCGGTGGACAGATATTGTGCCAGTGCCGCATCGGTGAGACTCTTCACGCGTCCGAAGAAATCCAGCTCGAATGAGGCAAGGCTCAGGCCGACCTGATAGTTGCTGGTGACGACCGAGTTTCCGGTCGTCGACAGCGAGGCCGGCACGCGCGCGCGCTGGCCGGTGGCCGCAATGTCGAGATTAGGCACGCGATCGGCCCACTGGATGTCATACAGCGAGCGCGCTTCTTCGATGCGCAATGCCGCTACACGCAGGTCTCGGTTGTTTTCCAGCGCGGTGGCGATCAACGATTGCAGGCGCGGATCGTGGAAGAAGTTGCGCCAGCCGATTTCCCATGCCTGCTGCTGGTTGGCAGCTTGCGTGCCTTGCGTCGCTTCTTCGCGTCCGGGATAGGTAGTCGCAATCGGTGCATCGGGGCGCTTGTAGATCGGCGCCATCGAGCATCCGCTCAACACGCCTGCTGCCAGCAGGCTTAACGTTATTTGCTTGATCATATTTCTTCATCCTCGTTGCGTGGCTTGTGCGCGGCATACATGCGGCGCTGGCGTTCGCTGCCCTTGAAGATGCTGCGAACCACCACGAAGAACACCGGTACCAGGAACACTGCGAGCACCGTCGCCGTGATCATGCCGCCCATCACGCCGGTGCCGATTGCACGCTGGCTTGCGGAGCCGGCGCCGGACGCGATCACCAGCGGCAGCACGCCGAGGATGAACGCCATCGAGGTCATGATGATCGGACGGAAACGTAGGTGCACCGCTTCCAGCGTCGCTTCCAGCAGCCCCTTGCCTTGCGCCTGCAGATCCTTGGCGAACTCGATGATCAGAATCGCGTTCTTCGCGGACAGACCGACCACTGCAATCATGCCGACCTTGAAGTACACATCGTTCGGCATGCCGCGCAGCGTCACGCCGAGCAGTGCGCCGAGAATACCCAGCGGCACCACCAGCATCACGGACAGCGGAATCGACGTGCTCTCATAGAGCGCTGCCAGCACCAGGAACACCGCGATCAGCGACAGCATGTACAACGCCGGCGCTTGCGAACCGGAAGTCTTTTCTTCCAGCGACTGGCCGGTCCATTCGAAGCCGAAGCCCGGCGGTAGCTTGGCCATGAACGATTCCATCTCGTTCATCGCTTCACCGGTACTGTGGCCGGGAGCAGGACCGCCGGAAATCTTCATCGCCGGATAGCCGTTGTAGCGGATCAGCTGCACGGGGCCGGTGATCCACTTCGACGTCATGAACGACGAGAATGGGACCATCGTGCCGTCGGAGCTGCGGGCATACAGCTTCATCAGGTCTTCCGGCTGCAGGCGGCGCGGTGCGTCGGCCTGCACGATGACGCGCTGCTGGCGTCCCTGGTTCGGGAAGTCGTTGATGTAGGACGAACCCAGCGCCGTCGACAGCACGGTGTTGATCGTCTCGAACGGCACGCCCAGCGAATTGGCCTTGTCGCGGTCGATGTCCAGTTGCAGCTGCGGCGCATCTTCCAGGCCTTCAGGACGCACGCCGGCCAGCACCTTGCTTTGTGCCGCCATGCCCAGCAACTGATTGCGTGCGGCAACCAGTGCATCGTGCCCCTGGCCCGAACGATCCTGCAGGCGGAACGTGAAACCGGTCGCATTGCCCAGTTCGCGGATAGGCGGCGGGTTCAGCGGGAACACGATGGCGTCCTTGATCTGTGAGAAGACACCGAAGGCCTTGCCGGCGATTGCATCGGCGGTCTCGCCTGCACCGCGTTCGCTCCAGTCCTTGAACGGCGTGAACACCAGCGCCGCATTCTGGCCGTTACCGGAGAAGCTGAAGCCCAGGATGCCGATCGCATGTTCGACCGACGGCTGTTTCATGTAATAGTTTTCCACCTGCTTCACCACTTCCAGCGTGCGTGCAGTGCTCGCGCCCGGCGGTAGCTGGATGTTGGTGATGATGTAGCCCTGATCTTCGTTCGGCAGGAACGAAGCCGGCAGGCGCACATACAGCAGGCCGACGCATGCCACGATCAGCGCGTACACGATCATGTAGCGACCGGTCTTGGTCAGCATCTTGCCGATGAATCCCTGGTAGGCGCTGGCCGTCTTGTTGAAGTGACGGTTGAACCAGCCGAAGAAGCCGCGTTTTTCATGATGATGGCCAGCCTCGACCGGTTTCAGGATGGTCGCGCACAGGGCCGGCGTCAGCGTGAACGCCATCAGCACCGAGAACACCATCGATGCCACCATCGACAGCGAGAACTGGCGATAGATCGCACCGACCGCGCCGCCGAAGAAGGCCATCGGGATGAACACCGCGATCAGCACCAGCGTGATACCGATCAGCGCGCCGCTGATCTGTCCCATCGCCTTGCGTGTTGCATCGCGCGGCGACAGACCTTCCTCGCTCATGATGCGCTCGACGTTTTCCACCACGACGATCGCATCGTCGACCAGGATACCGATCGCCAGCACCATGCCGAACATCGTCAGCACGTTGATCGAAAAGCCGAACAGCAGCAGCGTCGCGAACGTGCCCATCAGTGCCACCGGCACGACGATGGTCGGGATGATCGTGTAGCGGATGTTCTGCAGGAACAGGTACATCACCAGGAACACCAGCACGATCGCTTCCAGCAGCGTCTTGACCACTTCCTCGATCGAGATCTTGACGAACTTCGAGGTGTCGTAAGGAATCGTGTACTTCACGCCGGCAGGGAAGTACTTCGACAGTTCTTCCATCTTCTTGTGGACGGCGTTTGCGGTTCCCAGCGCATTGGCGGTCGGCGATGGTTGCACGCCGATGAACGAGGTGGGCGCACCGTCGAGTCGGCCCGAAGTCTGGTAGGTCTGTCCGCCGACTTCGATGCGGGCAACATCGCGCAGGCGTACGGTGGAACCATCCTTGTTGGCGCGCAGGACGATATTGCCGAACTGCTCAGGCGTGGTCAGCTGTCCTTCGACGACCACGGTTGCCGTGATCTGCTGATCCTTCGGGCTGGGCAGGTCGCCGATCGTGCCGCCGGCCACCAGCGCATTCTGATTGCGGATCGCGGTGCTGACATCGCCAGGCGTCAGGTTCAGACCGACCAGCTTGTTCGGATCGATCCAGATGCGCATCGCGCGTTCGGTACCGAACAGCTGAGCCTGGCCGACGCCCGGAATACGGCGGATTTCATTGAGGACGTTACGCGACAGATAGTCGCCCAGCGCTACCGGATCGAGCGAACCGTCGGTGGAGGAGAGGCCGATGAACATCAGGAAGTTGCTGCGCGACTTCGTGACGATCAAGCCTTGTTGCGTGACGACGGACGGCAGACGGGCTTCGACGCGTTTCAGGCGGTTCTGTACGTCAACCGCCGCGAGATCTTCGTTGGTATCCGCGGAAAAGGTGACAGTGATCTGCACCTGGCCGTTTGCCTGGCTTTGCGATTCGACATACTGCAGACCATCGGCGCCGTTCATCTCCTGCTCGATGATACTGGTGACGCTGTCGTCCAGCGTTTGCGCAGTTGCACCCGGATAGTTGGCGGTGATGACGATCGTTGTCGGTGCGATATTGGGATACTGTGCGACCGGCAGACCGGTAATCGCAAGGGCGCCGGCCAGCATGATGAAGATGGCCAGCACCCAGGCGAAAACCGGGCGGTCGATGAAAAATTTACCCATTACGGTGCTCCCTTACTTCGACTTGGGTTGTTCTGCGTTCTTGGCCGGAGCTGCAGGGGCAGCCGGTGCTGCGGCACCGTTTGCAGCATCTGCAGCGCCATTTGCAGCAGGTGCCGCCTTCTGCCATGGGACGGGTTTGACGGTAGCGCCCGGCTGCACCTTCTGCAGGCCTTCGACGATGACGCGATCGCCTTCTTTCAGGCCGTCGGTAATCACCCACGAATTGTTGCTGGCGTTGCCGGTTTTGACAGGACGTGAAGCCACCTTGTTGTTGGCATCCACCACCATCACGGCGGAACCGCCCGGGGTACGGACGACGGCTTGTTGCGGCACGGTGATCGCACGTTCGTCGACTGCCTGTTCGACGCGCGCACGCACGTACATGCCCGGCAACAGCAGGCGCTCAGGGTTCGGGAACGTGGCGCGCAACGTGACGGCGCCGGAGCTTGGGTCGACCGTCAGGTCGGTAAACAGCAGTTTGCCCGGATGCACGTATTCGCGACCGTCTTCCGTCACCAGCGTGACCTTCAACTGATCCTTGCCGGCACTCTTCAACTGACCGCTGGCCATCGCGCGCTGCAACTGCAGCGCTTCGGTGCTGGATTGCGTCATGTTGACGTAGATCGGATCGATCTGTTGCACGACGGCCATCGGCGTTGCATCGCCTTGGCCGACCAGTGCGCCCTCGGTCACCAGTTCGCGACCGACACGGCCGGAAATCGGCGACGTCACGGTGGCGTAGCCGAGCGACAGCTTGGCGGTTTCACGAGCAGCCTTGGCGGAAGCGAGATCGGCGGCAGCCTGTTTCTCGGCGGCGACCACATCATCGTATTCCTGCTTGCTGACTGCATTGGTTTCGACCAGCGGCTTGTAGCGCTTGGCCTTCAACTGATTTTGCAGCAGCGTTGCTTCCGCACGCTGTACGGCAGCTTCGGCGCTGTTGTATTCGGCCTTGAACTGCGCCGGATCGATCAGGAACAGCGTGGCGCCGGATTTCACATCGCTGCCTTCCTTGAAGGTGCGCTTGAGCACGATGCCTGGGACGCGCGCGCGTACTTCGGCGACGCGGCTGGCTTCGACGCGTGCCGGCATTTCGTTGGTGATGGCGAGCGGCGCAGGCTTGACGGTGACGATGGACACTTCCGTCGGAGGCGGCGCTGCCGGCCCTTCCGATTTACCGCCGCAGCCGGCGATTGCGTACAGCATGAACAGGGAGGCGCCAATTTGGGAAAGACGGGGAAGTGAACTCATAGACATCTCGCACAGTGAGTGAATCGCTCTATCGCCGTGAAGCGACAGTTCCGGTAATAAAGAAAAAGAAAACGGGTAAAGCTGATAGAAACGAAAGCGCCGAGGGAGGAAGCGGAAAACCAGTGGGCCTGTCCGTTCCGGAGCTTTCTTTTCTGGAGGCGGTCTTGCAAACTCGGGTATTATACATACATACGTGAATGTATGTATTAACGGCAATCATTGCCTCAAGAATAACGAAATTAGCCGAAATTTGTGACAACAGGAAGCTGAATCGAAAATGGCTCGTTCAACAAAAGAAGAAGCGCTGGAGACGCGCAACCGCATCATTGATGCTGCGGAGGAAGTCATGTTCGCGCGCGGGGTCGCGCAAACTTCGCTGGCGGATGTGGCGGATGCTGCGGGCGTGACCCGCGGGGCCATTTACTGGCATTTCAAGAACAAGGGCGAACTGTTCGAAGCCATGGTGGAGCGGGTGCGCTTGCCGGCGGAAGCCTTGATGCAGACCCCGGCCCCCCAGTTTCTCAACGATCCTCTGGGACATTTGCGCAGTTCTTGGGTGCAACTATTGCAGGAAGTGGCATTGATGCCCCGTACGCGCCGCATTCTGGATATCCTGTTCCTGAAGTGCGAGCTGGTCGACCGTGACGATCCGATCTGGATTCGCCAGAATGAATGCCATATGAACTGGCTGAAAACCACGGAAGGAATTCTGAAGGAAGCCATCTCGCTGGGCCAGCTTCCAGAAGATCTGGATGTGCATCTGGCGGTGCTGACGCTGCACAGCCACATCAACGGACTGCTGAACAATTGGTTGTTTGCGCCAAGCATTTTTGATTTGGAGCAGGTGGCCGAGCGCTTGATCGACGCCTGCCTCGACAGTCTGCGCTATGCGCCATCGTTGCGGCTGAAATAAAAACAGCGGGAGCGGAAGGACGTTAGATCGCTCCGTTTCAGCGTGCCGTCAGCAAGGTGTTGATGCGAACCAGATCTTCTTCTCGCAGCGTGCCTGCAGCCGCCTTCAATCGCAGGCTGTTCATCAAGGTGTCGTAGCGCGCTTTCGCCAGATCGCGTTGCGTCGCATACAGCTGCTGCTGTGCATTCAGTACGTCGATGTTGATGCGCACGCCGACCTGATAGCCGAGCAGGTTGGAATCCAGCGCCGATTTGCTCGATCGTTCCGCCGCTTCCAGTGCACTTACCTGTGCCAGCCCGTTGGTCACGCCGAAATAAGCCTGCCGCGCGCTTTGTGCAGCGGCGCGGCGCGATGTTTCCAGATCGGCGCGCGCCTTGTCTTCCAGTGCAATCGCCTGCCGTACGCGGCTGGTCACCGAAAAGCCGCTGAACAGCGGAATCGACCATTGCACGCCGACCGAAGTTTCCGGGCCGTTGTCATCGCGGCCTAACACGTCGTTGCGCCGGCGCGTATTGCTGCGGCTGGCGACCAGATCGACGGTCGGATAATGGCCGGAGCGGTTGCGCGTGATTTCGCGCATGGCGATTTCCAGCGCCAGCTGCCTGCTGACGACGTCGAAATTCTGCTGCTCCGCACGTTGCACCCATTGATCCATCTGCACTGGTTGCGGCTTTTGCAGGTCGATGCCGGTGCGCAGCGTCGCCAGTTCGTCGGGTGCTTTTCCGATGATCTGCTGCAGCGCGGCGCGGGTGACGTCCAGCGCATTGCGCGCGGCGAATTCCTGCGCGGTCGCCAAGTCGAAGCGAGCCTGTGCTTCATGGGTATCGGTGATGGTCGCCGAGCCGACTTCGAATTGGCGTTTGGCCGATTCCAGTTGTTCTGCAATGGCGGTCTTTTCCGCTTCCAGCGAGGCCAGCGCATCCTGCGCGGTCAATACGTCGAAATACGTCTGCGCGGTGCGTAGGATCAGATCCTGCTGCACGACGGAGAACGCTGCTTCGCCAGCCGTTACGGCCAGCTTGCTTTGTTCGTAGTTCTGCCATGCGGCGGGATCGAACAACGGTTGCGACAGCGACAGCGCGTAGCTGTTCGACGTCACGTTCGGCGTGTCGTCGCGTCGTATCCGTTCGCGTGTGCCCGACAGTCCGACCAGCGGTAGTAGATTGGCACGGCCCTGTACCGACAGTTCCTGATCGGTAGCCAGTTGCGCGCGGGCGCCGGCATAGACGACGTCGTTGGCGAGCGCCTCTTGATAAACCTGCAGCAAATCCGCTGCGTGCGCGTTAGCGTGAAAAAAAGGGGAAAGCAGCAGGCCGGCAATCAGCGTAACGGATCGGGCCAGATGCATGCAGCTTCCGGGAGGGTGAGCAGTACTGCTCAATAGGTCGGCATCGCAGGATCGACCTGCTGTGCCCAGGCGTGGATACCGCCTGTCAGATTGGTGACCTGCGCAAAGCCGTTGGCTTCGAGGAATTGTGCAACCCGCAGGCTGCGAGCGCCGTGGTGACAGATGCAGATGATGGAAGCATCGCGGTCCAGCTGATCGACCTGGCCGGGAATGGTGTTCATCGGCACCGAAACCGAACCGGCAATGTGGCACGTCTGGAACTCCCACGGTTCACGCACGTCCAGCAGGACATGCGCATCGCCGGCATCGGCGATCAGGGCGGCCACTTCCGGCGCGGTCAGGTGCTGCATCGCGTCCTCAGAATTTGAAGTGCGACGGTGCGACGGCGTTGCGCAGCGGCTTGATCAGCGTTTCGAACACGCCGACGGTGTCGTAGGCGACGTCGGAGGTACGCGTGACGATCTGTGCGGTCATTACCGGTGCATTGCCGACGACGACGAACATGCGGCCGCCGACCTTGATCTGCGACAGCAGCTTTTCCGGCACCACTGGCAACGAGCCGGAGACGACGATCACGTCGTACTGCTGGCCGTTGTCCAGACCTTGCGAGGCGTCGGCCTGCACGACGTCGACGTTGGTCACGCCGTAGTCGGCCAGGTTCTTTTCGGCCAGCGATTTCAGTTCCGGTTCGATCTCGACCGTCGTCACGTGGCGTGCCTGATGCGCCAGCAGCGCTGCCATGTAACCCGAGCCTGCGCCGATTTCCAATACGTTTTCATGCTTCTTGACCGCCAGTTCCTGCAGGATGCGCGCTTCGAAGCGCGGTGCCAGCATGTGTTCGCCGTGCGGCAGCGGGATCTCGCTGTCGGCAAAGGCCAGTGCGCGATAGGCCAGCGGCACGAAGGCTTCGCGCTTGACGACGACGAGCAGTTCGAGAACGTCCAGATCCAGCACGTCCCAGGGACGAATTTGCTGTTCGATCATGTTGAAACGGGCTTGTTCGATGTTCATGGCGTGGCTCGGATAGCTGAATGGAGAAAACCGCTATTTTAGCAAAGGATGCATGCTATGCCGCAACAGAACGGAACAGATGCCGTGAATTGTTGCAGGTGCGGAAATGCCGGCCGGGCCGGCGCACGCGCGAACGGTACAATGCGGCCTTTGCATGTGGAAGGGCAAGGCCCGATGTCCGAAGCGATTTGCCGTCCCGATTGCGGCGCCTGCTGTACCGCGCCGTCGATTTCGTCGGCGATTCCCGGCATGCCGCACGGCAAACCGGCCGGTGTGCGTTGTGTGCAGCTGGACGAGCGCAATCGTTGCCGCATTTTCGGCCGGCCGGAGCGGCCTGCAGTCTGCGGCAGCCTGATGCCGGAACCGGAAATGTGCGGCGCATCGCGCGACGAAGCGATGATTTATCTGGCAACACTGGAACGAATGACAACAGCGTGAGTCGAAACGCCCGGTACGGCAGCCGGTTCGGCGCAAGACGACAGATTCCGTCCGGTTGTTTGCATGCTCATGTTAATCTTTGGGCCGCGCGCCGATGGGCGCATGGCAGGGAAGCATCCAACATCGGAACCCGTACGGCGTCTTCACCGGCGGGTTTTTTTATATCCACTTTTTACTGACATATCACTGCATGGACCCGATTCTCGCGCTCAAAGCCATCATCATGGGCATCGTCGAAGGCCTGACCGAATTCCTGCCGATTTCGTCGACCGGTCACCTGATCCTGGCGGGCAGCCTGCTCGATTTCGTCGGGCCCAAGGTCAAGGTGTTCGAGATCGCGATCCAGACCGGCGCCTTGCTGGCGGTGATCTGGGAATACCGGGCACGTATTGCCGATATTAGCGGCGGCTTGTTTCGCGAGCGGCGTTCGCAACGATTCGTGCTGAACATCATCGTCGCCTTCATTCCAGCCGCGGCGCTCGGCCTGATGTTTGCAGGCGTCATCAACGAAAAACTGTTTACGCCGGTACCTGTTGCGATCGCTTTCATCGTCGGCGGCTTCCTGATCCTGTGGATAGAACGCGCCAATCGCCTCGGCCTGCACAAGGTGCGCGTCGAATCGGTAGACGACATGACCATTGTCGATGCGCTGAAGGTAGGCTGCGCGCAGGCGTTCGCACTGATTCCCGGCACCAGCCGCTCGGGCGCCAGCATCATCGGCGGCATGTACTTCGGCCTGTCGCGCAAGGCGGCAACCGAGTTCTCGTTCTTCCTCGCGATTCCGACGCTGTTCGGCGCCACCATTTATTCTGTCTACAAGGCGCGCGATCTGCTGTCGATGTCCGACGTGCCGATGTTCGCACTGGGAGGCTTTGCGGCCTTCGTATCGGGCTTCTTTTGCGTGCGCTGGCTGCTCCGCTACATCAGCACGCACGACTTCACTTTCTTTGCGTACTACCGCATCGTGTTCGGCCTGTTCGTGCTGCTGAGCGCACATTACGATTGGGTCGTGTGGGCCGAGTAATCTTGGTAACATGCGCGCCATGAATATGCAGGATGATCTTGGCGCGCGTGCGCTGCATGTGCTGGAAACCGTCTTCGGTTATTCGTCGTTCCGCGGCGAACAGGCCGATATCGTCGATGTCGTTGCACGCGGTGGCGATGCGCTGGTACTGATGCCGACCGGCGGCGGCAAGTCGCTGTGCTACCAGATTCCCTCCTTGCTGCGCGATGGCGTCGGCGTTGTCGTTTCGCCATTGATCGCGTTGATGCAGGACCAAGTTGATGCGCTGGCCGAAGTCGGCGTGCGCGCCGCTTTTCTCAATTCCACCCAAAGCTTCGACGAAGCGCTGGAGATCGAGCGCCGTCTGCGCAGCGGCGATCTGGATTTGCTGTATGTCGCGCCGGAACGCCTGATGACGTCGCGCTGCCTGGCCTTGCTGGAAAGCGCGAAAATCGCCTTGTTCGCGATCGATGAGGCGCATTGCGTATCGCAGTGGGGGCACGATTTCCGTCCCGAATATATTCAGCTTTCCGTTTTGCACGAGCGCTTCCCGCAAGTGCCGCGCATCGCATTGACGGCAACGGCCGACAGCCAGACCCGCGAGGAAATCATCCATCGCTTGCAGCTGGAAGATGCGCGCATGTTCGTGTCGTCGTTCGACCGGCCCAACATCCGCTACCAGATCGTCGAAAAGGCCAACGGCCGCAAGCAGCTGCTCGATTTTATCCAGAGCGAGCATGCGGGCGATGCCGGCGTCGTCTACTGCCTGTCGCGCAAGAAGGTCGAGGAAACCGCCGAATTCCTGAACGAGCATGGCCTCAATGCACTGGCCTATCACGCCGGCATGGAGACCGCAGTGCGCAGCCGCAACCAAGCGCGTTTCCTGCGTGAAGACGGCATCGTGATGGTGGCGACGATCGCCTTCGGCATGGGCATCGACAAGCCGGACGTGCGCTTCGTCGCGCATCTCGATCTGCCGAAAAGCATCGAAGGCTATTACCAGGAAACCGGCCGTGCCGGCCGCGACGGCTTGCCGGCCAGCGCATGGATGGCCTACGGTTTGCAGGACGTGGTGCAGCAGCGCCGCATGATCGACGAATCGGAAGCGGGCGAAACCTTCAAGCGCGTGCAGAGCGCCAAGCTCGATGCGATGCTGGGTTTGTGCGAAACACTGCACTGCCGTCGCACGCGGCTGCTCGATTATTTCGGCCAGCCATCATCGCCGTGCGGCAACTGCGACACCTGCCTGACACCGCCGGGCGCGTATGACGCCACCGTCGATGTACAGAAGCTGCTGTCGACGATCTATCGTGTCGATCAGCACTTCGGTGCGATGCATGTTTTGGATGTGTTGCGCGGTGTCGATTCGGAAAAGGTGCGCCAGCGCGGCCATGAACAACTGTCCACCTTCGGTATCGGTTCCGATCGCAGCGAGGCGGAATGGCGCGCAATCCTGCGGCAGACGATCGCGCTCGGGCTGGTCAGCGTGGATCACGAAACGTTCGGCGTGCTGAAACTGACGGATGCAGCGCGTCCGGTATTGAAGGGCGCGGAGCGCGTGCAGTTGCGCGTGTATCAGAAGCCGGTCAAGGCAAAGCGCAGCACGGGCAAGCCGAAGGGGTTTGCCGAAATCGATCTGTCGCCGGTCGAGCAGGCCGTTTTCGAAAAGCTGCGCTGGTGGCGGATGGAAACGGCACGCAAGCACAACGTGCCGGCTTACGTGATCTTCCACGATGCGACGATGCGCGAGATCGCCAAGGTGCAGCCCGGTTCGCTGGACGATCTGCGTGGTGTTGCCGGTATCGGCGAGAAGAAACTGGACACCTACGGCGAAGAAATCGTGTCACTGATCGCCGAGGCGTAACGTCGCTTCCGGTTTTTCTTTTCTTATTTTTTGGTGAACACCAGATCCCACACGCCGTGGCCCAGCTTCAGGCCGCGGTTCTCGAACTTGGTGACGGGACGATAATCGGGGCGCGGCGCATAGCCGTCCGCCGTATTTTGCAACGCCGTCTCGTTGCCCAGTACTTCCAGCATCTGTTCCGCGTATTCCTGCCAGTCGGTTGCGCAGTGCAGGTAGCCGCCGGGCGCGAGGCGTGACGACAGCAGTTCCACCATCGGTGGCTGAATCAGCCGGCGCTTGTTGTGGCGCGCCTTGTGCCACGGGTCAGGAAAGAAGACATGGATACCCGACAGCGATGCCGGCGCGATCATGTTGACCAGCACTTCATAGGCATCGTGCTGGATGATGCGGACATTCTCCAGCTGCCGTTCGCCGATCAGCTTCAGCAGACTGCCGACGCCCGGCGTATGTACTTCGACGCCGATGAAATTCTTTTCCGGCATGCCGGCGGCGATGGTCGCCGTCGTCTCGCCCATGCCGAAGCCGATTTCGAAAATCGTCGGCGCGTTGCGGCCGAATGCCTGTGTAGTGTCCAGCGGCGCTTTTTCGTAAGGAACCATGAAGCGCGGGCCGAGTTCTTCCAGCGCACGGCCTTGCGCCGTGGAGACGCGGCCGGCGCGTGTGACAAAGCTGCGGATGCGGCGCTCGGCCGGGTCGTAGAAAAGCGGTTTGCGGTTGCCGTCCTGGTCGTCGGCGTTATGGTCGGTCATGCTGTCGAAAATCCTGAAAATCACGGGAAGCGGAGAGCTTTCCCTTGTCCGCGGGGCGGAAATGAAACGCAAAATGAAACGCGGCAAAATGAAGCGCGTATTGTACCTGTCGTACTGCCGCGTGTACCCGTCGTGGTTCTGTCGTATCCGGTCGATCACGAATAACGGCAAATGTGCCGACGAGTTGTACGACAGGCATTTCGCACAGATGAAAAAAGAGGACAGGGCTTGCGCCATGTCCTCTTTTCACCGGCGGTTGTTCGCCGCCCGGGTGCTGCTGGAAAGGGCTATTGCCCGAACGTCGGCGGCGCCCAGTCCGATGTGCCCTGGTTAATCTGCTGCTCGATGACCAGACCTTGCGAGGTATCG
>DATDLO010000085.1:0-10129 GCA_036519215.1 Oxalicibacterium sp. | reverse complement strand
CTGCCGGTTCGTGGCCGCCGGCCGCAACACATTCGCTCCACTTCTCCAAACGGATTCCTGACATGACTTCATCGCACGCCATTCCCGTCATCACCATCGACGGGCCGACTGCATCGGGAAAAGGAACGGTTGCGCAACTGGTCGCGGAACGGCTCGGCTTTCATTATCTGGATTCGGGCGCGTTGTATCGATTGACGGCGCTGTCGGCCTTGCAGGCTGAGACGCCGCTGGATGATGAGCAGGCATTGGCTGGGCTGGCCGGTGAGTTGCGTTGCGGTTTCAGCAACGGTGCGATTTTCCTGAGCGGCGAAGACGTTTCGATGGCGATCCGCGCCGAAAAAGTTGGTAATGCGGCATCGAAAATCGCCGCCTTGCCGGCACTCCGTCAAGCATTGGTCGAGCTGCAATTGCGGTTTGCGCAGACTCCGGGCCTGGTGGCTGACGGGCGCGACATGGGCACTGTGATTTTCCCCGATGCCTGTCTGAAAGTCTTCCTGACGGCAAGTGTGGAAGCGCGCGCGGAAAGACGATATAAGCAATTGATTGACAAGGGATTTTCTGCTAATATGCACGACCTTCTGAAGGATTTGAACGAACGCGACGCACGCGATTCCAATCGCGCCATCGCACCGCTCAGGCCGGCCGAGGGAGCGTATTTGCTGGATACCTCGAATCTCACCGTGAATCAGGCGGTGGAACAGGTGCTCGGCTGGTATGCCGCTGTAAAGAAGTGAGCAAGAAGAAGTTGTAGTTGTTGTACCCGGTGTCCGGGCCGGCGCAAAGCCTGAACGGACTTTGATGAATCCAACCCAGTTTTCCGTACGTTCTGCATCCTGCATTTGCGGGGCCGACAGACGAGTGAAGCGGACGCTGGTCAAACCTGTTCAAATTTTATGTCTACTGCTGTTACCTCCCAAGATTCCGGTATGGAAAGCTTTGCCGCCCTGTTTGAAGAATCGCTGTCGCGTCAGGACATGCGTTCGGGCGAAGTGATTTCCGCTGAAGTCGTTCGTATCGACCACAACTTCGTGATCGTCAACGCCGGCCTGAAATCGGAAGCATTCATCCCTATCGACGAATTCAAGAACGACAGCGGCGAGCTGGAAGTCAACGTCGGTGACTTCATCTCCGTTGCGATCGAATCGCTGGAAAACGGTTTCGGCGACACCATCCTGTCGCGCGACAAGGCCAAGCGTCTGGCATCGTGGCTCTCGCTGGAAAAAGCGATGGAGTCCGGCGAGATCGTCACCGGTACCGTCAATGGCAAGGTCAAGGGCGGCCTGACCGTTCTGACCAATGGCATCCGCGCCTTCCTGCCGGGTTCGCTGGTCGATACCCGTCCGGTCAAGGACACCACGCCGTTCGAAGGCAAAACCCTCGAATTCAAGGTCATCAAGCTGGACCGCAAGCGTAACAACGTCGTGCTGTCGCGTCGCGCCGTCATCGAAGCATCGATGGGCGAAGAGCGTGCGAAGCTGATGGAAACGCTGAAGGAAGGCACGATCGTCAACGGTATCGTCAAGAACATCACCGACTACGGTGCGTTCGTCGATCTGGGCGGCATCGACGGCTTGCTGCACATCACCGATCTGGCATGGCGTCGTGTGCGTCATCCGTCGGAAGTGCTCACCGTCGGTCAGGAAATCACTGCCAAGGTCCTCAAGTACGATCAAGAGAAGAACCGCGTTTCGCTGGGCGTCAAGCAACTGGGCGACGATCCGTGGACCGGTCTGTCGCGTCGTTACCCGCAAAGCACCCGCCTGTTCGGTAAAGTCACCAACCTGACCGACTACGGCGCATTCGTCGAAGTCGAACAAGGTATCGAAGGCCTGGTACACGTTTCCGAAATGGACTGGACCAACAAGAACGTTGCACCGAACAAGGTCGTTCAACTGGGCGACGAAGTCGAAGTCATGGTTCTGGAAATCGACGAAGAACGTCGTCGTATCAGCCTCGGCATGAAGCAATGCAAGGCCAATCCTTGGGACGACTTTGCCGTTACCCACAAGAAGGGCGACAAGGTCAAGGGCGCGATCAAGTCGATCACCGACTTCGGCGTGTTCATCGGCCTGCCGGGCAATATCGACGGCCTGGTTCACCTGTCCGACCTGTCCTGGACCGAAGCCGGCGAAGAAGCCGTGCGCAAGTTCAAGAAGGGCGACGAGCTGGAAGCAGTCGTGCTGGCAATCGACGTCGAACGCGAGCGCGTTTCGCTGGGCGTCAAGCAACTGGAAGGCGACCCATTCAACAACTACGCTGCAATGAACGACAAGGGTGCACTGGTTACCGGTACGGTCAAGGCAGTCGAGCCGAAAGGCGCCGTGATCCAGTTGTCCGATGAAGTCGAAGGCTATCTGCGCGCTTCCGAAATCTCCCGCGATCGCGTGGAAGACGCCGGCACGCACGTCAAGGTTGGCGACACCGTTGAAGCCATGGTCATCAACGTCGATCGCAAGGCTCGCAGCATCCAGCTGTCGATCAAGGCGAAAGACAATGTTGAAACGCAGGAAGCAATGCAGAAGATGTCGGCTGACTCCAGCGCTGCTTCTGGCACGACCAGCCTGGGCGCATTGCTCAAGGCCAAGCTCGACAACAAGAACTAAGTTCATCGTCAATGACCAAGTCGGAGCTGATTGCCCGTCTGGCCGAGCGTTATCCGCAGCTGGTTGCAAAGGATGCGGATTTCGCTGTCAAGACCATTCTCGATGCAATGTCCGACGCCCTGGCGAACGGACAGCGCATCGAGATCCGTGGTTTCGGCAGCTTTGCGCTCAACAGCCGTCCGCCGCGTATCGGCCGCAATCCGAAGTCGGGCGACAAGGTGATGGTTCCGGAAAAACGGGTGCCGCACTTCAAGCCCGGCAAGCAATTGCGCGAGCGCGTGGATGCGATGGTGGGGCAGCCGATCATCGATGACTGAGTTGTTTGCAATGAATAATGGAACGGCATCTTCGGATGCCGTTTTTTTTCACGTACAATTCTGACGTTCTGCTCCCATCTACGATAAGGGGAATCCCTGCCATGAAAATCCTGTTCAGAATATTCGCCGTGATTCTTTTTATCGTGTTCTTCGGCTTCGCCCTCAAGAACACCCAGGAAATCAGCCTTCAGCTCTTCATGGGGTACGAAATTCGCGGTCCGCTGGTATTGTTGCTGCTTGGTTTTTTTGTGGTTGGCGCGGTACTCGGCGTGCTGGGAATGGCGCCGACGCTGTTCCGCTATCGTCGTGAAGCGGCAAGGCACAAGAAGACCATCATCACGATGGAAAAGAACACGCAGGAGCAAGCTCTGGCACGATCGCAGCCGCCGCAGCCGGAAACGATGGCGCATCTGTGATGCGCTTGGATAGTTGATTCTCACCGATACGATATTTCATGGAATTTGAAACCTGGTGGCTGCTGGCGATCCCGGCCTTTTTCACGCTGGGCTGGCTGGCTGCGCGTGTGGATATAAAACAGCTGGTCTCCGAATCGCGCAGCCTGCCGCGCGGCTACTTCAGGGGATTGAATTTCCTGCTGAACGAACAGCCGGACAAGGCGATCGATGCCTTCATCGAAATCGTCAAGCTGGATCCGGAAACGGTCGAACTGCATTTTGCGTTGGGTAACCTGTTTCGCCGCCGTGGCGAGACCGAGCGTGCGATCCGTGTTCACCAGAACCTGTTGTCGCGTCCGGACCTGCCGCAGGACCAGAAAGTGCATGCGCAATACGAGCTGGGCCAGGATTACCTGAATGCGGGCCTGCTGGATCGCGCGGAGGAAACCTTCAACCAGCTGGTCGATACACAATATGGCGCGCAGGCACGTCGTGCCTTGCTGGAAATCTACCAGCGCGAGAAAGAATGGATGCGCGCCATCGAGGCTGCACAGGCCTTGCAAGAATCCGGTGCAGGCGGTCGCCAGACCGAGATCGCGCAGTTCTATTGCGAACTGGCACAGGATGAACTTGTGCATACGCATCCGGATGCCGCCATCACGCTGCTGGACAAGGCGCTGGCTGCGGACCGCACCAGCGTGCGGGCAACGATCCTGATGGGCGATGCACTATTGGCCAAGGGCGATACCGAGGCGGCATTGATGGCGTGGCGTCGTGTCGAGCACCAGAGCGTGCCGCATATCGCGCTTGTGGCGCAACGGCTGATGGACGGTTATCGTTCGGTCGGCCGTCCGCAGGAAGGATTGAAGCTGCTGCGTTTTTATCTCGGTGAAGCATCGTCGATCGATCTGATCGAAGTGGTGTTCAAGGCCGTACTGGAACTCGAGGGTGTGGATGCTGCGAACCAGTTGGTCAGCGATGAACTGCGCCGTACGCCGACACTGCTGGGACTCGACAAGTTGCTGGAGGCGCGCCTGATGGACGCACCGCCGGAAATGCGCTCCGAACTGTCGATGGTCAAGAATCTGGTGCATGGCTATACGCAGAAACTGGCCCGCTATCAATGCAGCCATTGCGGCTTCAAGGCTCGCCAATACTATTGGCAATGTCCGGGCTGCAGCAAATGGGAAACCTATCCGCCGCGCAGGACCGAAGAGCTGAATGTCATGAACTGATCCATCATCCGCCGTCAAGGCGGATTTTTCTTTCCTCTTTTTCCTTTCTTCCTTTTTAATTCCCCGTTTTTATGGGATGTCGGCTGGCAAGATTTATTGATATCTTGCCCACGATTTCTTTTGTCTTGTTGTCAAGGAATCGGCATGTTCGTCAATATCAACCCAAGGGGAAGGAGAAAGTCATGTGGAAGAAATGGTTGCTGGCAATCGCCTCGGTACTGGTAATCGGTACAGCATTTGCAGGCGTCGATGTGAACAAGGCGGATCAGGCTGCACTGGATAGCGTGCGCGGCATCGGCCCGACGATGTCGAAAGCCATTCTGGAAGAGCGCAAGAAGGGTAACTTCAAGGACTGGAATGACCTGCAGACGCGCGTAAAGGGAATCGGCGACAAGAGCTCCGAGAAATTCTCGCAAGCCGGCCTGACTGTCAACGGAGCTTCCAAGCCGGGTGCGAAGCCTGCGAAGCAGGCGCCGGCCGTCGCATCGGCCCAAGCCAAGGCAGGTCGCGCAAAGACATAAATGCCTGATCAAACAGGCGATTGATCGTCTCTAACGCCCCGGCACGCCGGGGCTTTTTCATTTGGAGAGCGAAGATACGCTGTCAGGCATCGTCGATTAAAATGGCATTTTTCAGGAAGCGGATTTCAATTTCATGCCATACATGACGATCGAAGACACCATCGGCAATACGCCGCTGGTGCAACTCAAGCGCTTGAACGGAGAAGACACGGCGCGCCGCAACAATGTCATCCTCGGCAAGCTGGAAGGCAACAATCCGGCCGGCTCGGTCAAGGACAGGCCGGCGTTGTCGATGATCAAGCATGCGGAAGCGCGCGGCGATATCAAACCGGGCGATACGCTGATCGAAGCGACCAGCGGTAATACCGGTATTGCATTGGCGATGGTGGCGGCGATGCGCGGCTACAAGATGGTCCTGCTGATGCCGGAAAACCTGAGCGAGGAGCGACGCCAGAGCATGGCCGCATATGGCGCCAAGATCGTGCTGACGCCAAAGGCTGGCGGCATGGAATATGCCCGCGATCTGGCGGAACAGATGCAGAAGAACGGCGAGGGCATCATCCTCGACCAGTTTGGCAATCCCGACAATCCGCTGGCGCATTACGAAAGCACGGGACCGGAGTTGTGGCAGCAGACGGAAGGCCGCATCACCCATTTCGTCAGTGCGATGGGAACGACCGGCACCATCATGGGCGTATCGCGCTATCTGAAGGAAAAGAATCCGGAGATCCAGGTCATTGGCGCGCAGCCGGAAGAAGGTTCGCAGATTCCCGGCATTCGTAAATGGCCGGAAGCTTATCTGCCGAAAATCTACGATGCGGCGCGCGTCGACCAGCTCGAATACGTAAGCCAGGCAGCAGCGGAACAGATGGCCCGCCGGCTGGCAATCGAGGAAGGGATCTTCTGCGGAATCTCCGCAGCAGGAGCATGCGAGGTTGCCTTGCGCATCTCGCAAACGGTCGAGAACGCGACCATCGTCTTCATCGTCTGCGATCGTGGCGATCGCTATCTATCTACCGGCGTGTTCCCGGCCTGATATCTCTCCGACGGACGTTGAAAAACAGCCGGATTATTCCGGCTGTTCCACCGCAGTATTGACTGACGGTGCGGCGTCCTTGTCCTTCGGTTTGAACTGCTTGTCGCTGATACGGAATTTATCGCGACGGTCTCCCATCAGGATGCGCAGATCACGAATGCTCAGGTCGCTGACTTCGTGCATGCGAATCAGCAGCGAGGCGCCGACCGGCAGACGACGGTGGCGGATCTTGCTGATGACGGGCGGTGCAACTTCCAGTGCGCGCGACAAAGCTGCATCGTTTTTCAGATGCAGTTTTTCGATCAGCGAATCCAGCAGGTGGTTGGGATCGTAGTTGACCTGATCGGCCAGTCGGTTGCTCGTGGTTTGAGTGTCCATAGTAGTCATAATTTCTTCGATGTCAAAAAATCAAACAAGGATCGGGACGAATCTTGCCGTGCGAATCATCATGGCGATCATTGGCTACTGATTGGAGTCTTGTCACATTGGTAAAGTTGCAAATGGTGATGTTTTTTCGATAAAGAAAAGTTGTCACCATGCAATCCAATATAGCAAAGAGTCCCAGGAAAGCAATTAAAGCCCCGAATGCTTTGGGTCAACGGTTCGAGCCTGCCCTTTTGGCCGGAGTTCCCATTATGCAAACGTTTTTACCAAATAAAGTTGCAAAGAATTCATCTTTATTCAGGTATTTGCCGACAGACAATGTCTATTGGACATCCCCATTATATGGGATGTTTGAGAATAACGTAAAAAACAGGCAACAGAATCATTGCTTGTGGGTATGGAGCTGCAATGCTTTCCAGCCTTGCTGTCCGAGCCGGCGCAAGGTCTCCATGTTTTTCTCGAAGATGCTTTCGGCTTCCGGATAGGCTTCCACTGCGCGGTCGATGCTGGATTCGCGTAGCAGATGCAGGATGGGGTAAGGCGAACGGTTCGTGTAGTTTTCGATATCGTCCGGCAGGCTGTCGGCAAACTGATAGTCCGGATGAAAACTCGCGATCTGGATTTCACCTCGCAAGCCGCAGGTATCGACCAGCGCATCGGCGGCATCCAGAAAGTGATTGTAGTCGAGAAAATCTTCCAGCATGTCGGTCAGGATCAGCAAGGTCGTATCGACTTGCTGCGGATCGCTTTCCTGCAGATGATGCAGCTCGCTTTGCAGTTCGGCCAGCAGGGTATCGGCATCGGTGGCGGTACTGACGATGTAGCGAATCTGCTGCTTGACATACACCGCCTTGGCGAAAGGGCAGAGATTGAGTCCGATGACGGCTTTCTCTATCCACTGTTGTGTGGCAGCGATGGCAGTTTCGGAGGAAGTCTTCGGAATGGTCATGAGGTCTAAGAGGCAGTTCCAGGTGCTCATTCTAATACCCGGTATGCCGCAGCCGTAAAAGATGGAAGTGTCTGCAGCTTCTATCCACACGATCCCACGCTTCCCTTACAATCCCGCCTTCGCTGACAGAAAGATGCTCGCATGGCACTCAAATCCACTATCTTCAAAGCCGATCTGCAGATTGCCGACATGGATCGCGGTTACTACGGTACGCACGCATTGACGATTGCCCGTCATCCGTCCGAGACCGACGAGCGGATGATGGTGCGGATACTGGCCTTTGCCTTACAGGCCGATCCGGCGCTGGCATTCGGCAAGGGCCTGAGTTCCGACGATGAACCGGATCTGTGGCAGAAGGATCTGACCGGCGCGATCGATCTATGGATGGAAGTCGGCCAGCCGGACGAGCGGCGTATCCTGAAAGCCTGCGGCCGTGCCGGACGCGTGGTTGTCTATAGCTATAGCAGCGCCAGCGCAATCTGGTGGAATCAGATCGCGGGAAAGCTGGAGCGCGCGAAGAATCTCGACGTCTTCAATCTGCCTGCCGAAACTTGCCAGGCGCTGGCCGGGTTGGCCAAACGCGGCATGCAGCTGCAATGCACGATCCAGGACGGTGAAGCGTGGATCAGCAGCGACGAAGGCAGTGTGCAGATCCAGCCTGTGGCATGGAAGATGACTGGCGGCAGCCGGTGATGACAGTGCAGGAGCTGATGCTGCTCCGTCAATCCTGCCGCTGACAGACGGTTATTGCGCCCGCGCAGAGCGTATGGCGCGGCTCAGGTCGATAACCGACATCGCGTAGAAAAAACTGCGGTTGTACTGCGTGATCGCGAAGAAGTTGTTCGCACCCAGCCAGTAGTCGGTCGGTCCGTCGCCATTCTGCAGATCGACCAGACCGTACGGCATGTCGGCCGGCGGTTCCGAGGTCGGTATCACCCCGGCCGATTTCAATTCTTCCAGACTGAATTTCGCTGCCAGTCCCTGATTCAGGAAACGCTGCCAGTCGTTGCGCGTCGGATCGACAACGACGGGAAACGCCAGCGGCTCGTCATGTCGCCAGCCGTGTTCGACGAGAAAGTGGGCTACGCTGCCAATTGCATCGACCGGCGAGTTGCGCAGATCGATATGGCCGTTGCCGTCGAAATCGACCGCGTACTTGCGGATGCTGCCCGGCATGAACTGCGGCCAGCCGATTGCGCCCGCGTAGGAGCCCAGCAGCGAGAACGGATCGATGCGTTCATCGCGCGCGAACAGCAGCGTGTTTTCCAGTTCGCGGCGGAAGTAGGCCATGCGCGTGGTGCGATTCGGCGTATCCGGATAGGCGAAGGCGAGCGTGGCGATGGCGTCCATCACGCGGAAGTTGCCGGTATTGCGGCCGTAGATGGTTTCGACACCGAGGATGGCGACGATGATTTCGGCCGGCACGCCATATTGCGTTTCGGCGCGTGACAGTGCATCCGCGTAGGTATTCCAGAAGGCGACGCCGGCATCGATGCGTACCGGTTCGACGAAGCGGCTGCGATAGGCAGTCCAGTTCTTCGGCTTGCCGGGCGGTGCCGGCATCATCAACTGGACGGCACGTTCGACATACTGCGTCTGGTCCAGCGTGGCCTGCAATTCCGCGCGGTCGAAACCGTTGCGCGCGACCATGTCGTCGATGAAGGCATCGATGTCGCTGCGCTGGCTGAAATCGGTGAATGCTTCGCCCTGAACGGGTTTGACGGCTTTCTTCGTCTTGGTCTGCGGCGCAGCTTTGCGGCCGGATTCGCCGGCGGTGGCACAGCCGGCCAGAGCGAGAATGGAGGAGAGGGCCAGCAGCGAAACGGTCTTTCTTCTGGAAAAGGAAAATTTCATCGAATCTGGTTCAGCAGGGTTTTGAGTTGCGACAGCGTATCCGGTTGCGACAGTGCCGGATGGCCGTAGCGCGTTTGTTCATACAGCGACAGAAAACGTTGCAGCGCTTCCTGCATTACGGGTGTCAGCGCAGGATCGTTCAACAGCCGTCTTGCATAAGTGCGCGGCCCTTCATGCGGACTATGCGGAAAACCGCGGCGTTCCATCCGCCTGCGCAATGACGCATACAGTGCTTCGACCGGATCGTTGTCGCGGCGTCGTCCAGCGAGCAGCGGCACGGCGATGATCAACGTCACGATCGCACCTGCTACGCACATCAGCAGCGCCATCGTCTGCCAGCCGATGTTACCGAAGCCCAGAGACTGCAGCAAATTCTTTTGTCTTTCCGGCGTGTAATTCAATACCCACTGGTTCCAGCCGTTGTCCAGCGCATCCCAGCGGAAGCGCAGTGCAGCAATCCATGAATCGCGTCCGGTATTGAAGTTGATCAATCCACCGAGCATCGGTTCCGTTGACGGCGCGATGGCGACGCTGCGTTCGATGCGGGCGGGTGAAACTGCTGCAGTCGGATCGACGCGCACCCAGCCGCGCTGCGGCAGCCAGACTTCGGCCCATGCGTGGGCATCGGATTGCCGCACGGTCATGAAACCGTCGACCGGATTGATTTCGCCGCCCTGATAGCCGGTGACGACGCGCGCCGGAATGCCCATCGCGCGCATGATGACGGTGAAGGCGCCTGCATAGTGTTCGCAGAAGCCGGCGCGTGTGACGAACAGGAATTCATCGATGCCGTTGCGGCCCAGCAGCGGTGGTTCCAGTGTGTAGCGAAAGCTGT
>DATDLO010000084.1:0-5039 GCA_036519215.1 Oxalicibacterium sp. | reverse complement strand
TGGCTTTCTTCGCCAGATCGTTTTCTTCGATGTACTTGTTGATGACACGCGTCATCGCTGCACGCAGACCTGTCAGGTGCGTGCCGCCGTCGCGTTGCGGAATGTTGTTGGTGAAGCAGAGCACCTGTTCGTTGTACGCGTCGTTCCATTGCATGGAAACGTCGACGCCGACAAGCGTGCCCTGGTCCGATTCGCGTTCGCCGGTTGCCTGGAAAACCGTCGGATGCAGGACGCTCTTGGCCTTGTTGATGTACTCAACAAAACCGCGCGTGCCGCCTTCGAACGCGAAGTCTTCTTCCTTGCCGGTGCGCTGATCGGTCAGCTTGATGTGCACGCCATTGTTCAGGAACGACAGTTCGCGAATGCGCTTGGCGAGAATGTCGTAATGGAATTCGACGTTGTTGAAAATTTCTTCGTCGGCCCAGAAATGCACTTCGGTGCCACGCTTGTCGGTTTCACCCAGCACCTTGATCGGCGAGACGACCTGGCCGTCGATGGTTTCAATTTCGCGATTGACCGGTACGCCACGCGAGAATTCCATCGAATGCACTTTGCCATCGCGACGAATCGTCAGCTTCAGCGTTTTCGACAGTGCATTCACGCAGGACACGCCCACGCCGTGCAGACCGCCGGAAACCTTGTACGAGTTCTGGTCGAACTTGCCGCCGGCGTGCAGCTCGGTCATCACGATCTCAGCCGCGCTGCGTTTCGGATCGTGCTTGTCGTCCCACTTGATGCCGGTCGGAATGCCACGACCGTTATCGGTGATCGAGATCGAATTGTCCGAATGAATGGTGACGTGGATTTCGCTGCAGTGGCCTGCCAGCGCTTCATCGATGGAGTTATCCAGCACTTCGAAGACGCAGTGATGCAGGCCTGTGCCGTCCGACGTATCGCCGATGTACATGCCAGGACGTTTGCGTACGGCTTCCAGGCCTTCGAGGATCTGGATGGACGACGCGCCGTACTGGGCGGATTGCGAGGATGGGTTCTCGTTCGGGATCGCGGACATGGCTACCTTTATTACGGTGACGGATGATGCAACGGTGAGGTCTTTTCTTGCTCGGCTTCGCGGAAAAGCGCGGAGGGAATGGGGGAAAAGGCGTCGAAAACTGCTGTTGCGGTATTCATCCTAATTGGGGGCGAAGTCCCTGTTTTTAAAGCAGTTTTTCACTCTAAAAATGCTTTAAAACGAGATTTCGCACGCCCAATCATTGGGGAAAAACAAAAGGCGTTTTTACGTGTGCAAAAAGCCCTTATCAAATGCGCATCGGCATCACGACATACTTAAAGTCGGGATTTTCCGGTACGGTCAACAATGCCGATGAATTGGCATCACCAAGCGCAATGTTCACATTGTCGCTCTTGAGATTGTTCAGCACGTCGAGCAGATAGGTGACGTTGAAACCGATATCGACGCTATCGCCGCCGTAATCGATTTCGACTTCTTCCACTGCTTCTTCCTGATCGGCGTTGGTGGAACTGATCTTCATGCTGCCGGGCGCGATCACACAGCGCACGCCCTTGAACTTGTCGGACGTCATGATGGCCGCACGCTGCAACGAGCGCAGCAAGGTGTCACGGCCGATCGTGAAGTTGTTCTTGTAGCCTTTCGGCACCACGCGCGTGTAATCCGGGAACTTGCCTTCGACCAGTTTCGAAATCAGTTCGATATCGCCGAAGGTCAGCTTGACCTGATTGGTCGCGATTTCCAGATCGACCGGCTGGTCGTTTTCTTCCAGCAGGCGTTGCAGTTCGAGGATGGTCTTGCGCGGAATGATGACTTCCTGGCGCGGGAATTCCTGCTCGGTCGCAACCTGGCAGAACGCGAGGCGGTGACCGTCGGTCGCAACGGCAATCACATTCTTGCCGTCGACCACCAGCAACAGGCCGTTCAGGTAGTAGCGAATGTCTTGCTGTGCCATCGAGAAGTGCACCATGTTGAACAGGTGCTTCAGCGCCTTCTGCGGCAGCGTTACCTTGGCGTTGTATTGCTCGGCCTGGGCAACCGTCGGGAATTCCTCGGCGGCCAGCGTCTGCAATGCAAAGCGCGACTTGCCGGATTGCACCGTCATGCGCTTGTTCGCCAGCGACAGCGCAACATCACCGGAATCAGGCAGCGCACGCAGAATGTCCAGCAGCTTGCGCGCGGCGACCGTGGTGGATGCCGCATCGTTGCCGCTGCCGACCTGTGCATGCGTGGTGATCTGGACTTCGATGTCGGTCGACAGGAAAGAAACGCGCTCGCCATCCTTGCGAATGAGGATATTGGCCAGAATCGGCAACGTGTGCCGACGCTCGACAATACCACTCACTATCTGCAACGGACGCAACAGCGCATCTCGTTGGGCTTTGACCAATTGCATAGTTAGATCCTTATCGATAGATAGTTAAACAAATGCGCGAAGCAATGCTCAATAAAAATCAAACGCCGGCGATTTTGTCACGCCCGCCGGCGCTTGCCGCGATGTCCGCTTGTTTCACTTACAGGAAGCCGATAACGAGAACACGCTTCCTGCCTGGCCGGACGCTCGGCAACAACGGTGTATTTTGACAGAAACACCCGGTCAAAACCCCAAGCCGGCGTGATTTTGTCCTTATTCCGACTTATCCACCTGCTATCCACCACTTATCCTACGGATATCCACAAAGTTATCCACAGGCGCGTAGGCAGTTCAACCTTTTAGCGTTTGCTCCAGCACATGCAACTCATGGTTGCATTCCGGACTCTTGCTTCGGTCGGCTCCGATCTTGCGCACCGCATGCAACACGGTCGTGTGATCTCGGCCGCCGAACAGCTCGCCGATCTCGGGCAAGCTCTTTTGCGTTAATTCTTTGGCAAGGTACATCGCAATCTGTCGCGGCCGGGCAATATTGGCCGGACGTTTCTTCGAATACATGTCGGCGACCTTGATATTGAAGAAGTCGGCGACCGTTTTCTGGATGTTCTCGACGGAAATCTGGCGGTTTTGTACCGACAGCAGATCCTTCAGCGCATCCTTGACGACCTCGATCGTGATGTCTTTCCCGTGGAAACGGGAGTAAGCAAGAATCTTGCGCAGTGCGCCTTCCAGCTCGCGCACGTTGGAGCGCAGGTGCTTGGCGACAAAAAAGGCGACGTCGTCGGAGAAGGTCACGCCTTCCTGTTCCGCCTTTTTCAGCAGAATCGCCACCCGCATTTCCAGCTCCGGCGGTTCGACGGCGACCGTCAGGCCGGAATCGAAACGCGAAATCAGTCGCTCATCCAGCCCGGAAATTTCCTTCGGATAGGTATCGCTGGTAATGATGATCTGTTTCTTCGACGCAATCAGCGCCTCGAATGCGTAAAAGAATTCTTCCTGCGTACGGCTCTTGCCGGCGAAGAACTGCACGTCATCGATCAACAGCAGATCCAGCGAATGGTAATAGCGCTTGAAGTCGTCGAAACCTTTGCGCTGGTAAGCAGTCACTACGTCGCGAACGTACTGTTCTGCATGGATGTAGCGAATCTTGACGTTAGGATTGTCGGCCAGAATCTGGTTACCGATCGCATGGATCAAGTGGGTTTTGCCGAGGCCGACGCCGCCATACAGGAACAGCGGGTTGTACGAACTGCCCGGATTGTTGGCAACCTGGATGGCTGCCGCACGGGCCAGCTGGTTGGCCTTGCCCGTCACGAAACTGTCGAACGTCAACGCGGTATTGATGCGGCTCTGGTCGCGCCGTGGCGCTTCCTCGACTGGCGCCGGAATCGCTTCCGGCATTCCGGCCGGCATATCGTGATCCGATGGGGCCTCACCGTTGGTTGTGCGCAACGCCGGCTTTCTGGCAGCGGACAGACGCGGATCCAGCACAAACTGGACGTCGACCGGCATTTCCCAGAATTCGGCGGCGAGGGTGGTGATACGGCTGGCGAACTGGGCCTTGACCCAGTCCAGCTTGAAACGATTCGGCGCAGCGATGCGCAAGGTACCGTCCTCGTAATCGAGCGGTGCCAGCGGCTTAATCCACGCACTGTATTGTTGAGGCGTCAACTCCTGTTCCAGGCGGGCGGAGCAGGTTTGCCAAAAGTTTTCCATGAATCGTCTGCTTTGATCTCTTATATAGAGAGGCCTTGCTGCCTTCCCTTGGGTGGTCTATTGATGCCTGACGGCCGCCACGCGTCGCGCTATTCTACCCTCGTCGAACGAAGTTATCCACAGGCTGGCGGTTTATTTCAAAAGTTGCCAGACCGTCTAAACAGCGCTAAGTAATTGACAAACAAGCGGAAAATGCTGTTTAATTCCGGGTTCACTACCCACGATGTTGGACCGTTGCGTTGTCGCTTCAGAGGCAATCAACATGCGCCAGCTTTTGCCCACGTCCAGGCGATGGGCGCGTGATGTTCCGATTACTTTTGCCGATTAGCGAGACAACAAAATGAAACGTACTTATCAACCTTCCGTCGTACGCCGCAAGCGCACCCACGGCTTCCGCGTTCGTATGGCGACCCGTGGCGGTCGCGCCGTGCTCAATGCACGCCGCGCCAAGGGTCGTAAGCGTCTGGCTGTCTAAGCAGATGGCGTGACCGGCGACCGTTCGTTCGAGTTTGCACGCGATCGACGGATCGTTAAAACGGATGAATTTTCATCCGTTTTTCGTTTGCGTCCCGTGTATCGAACCGCGCATTTCGTCCTCTATACACGCAAGACTGAGCTGCCGAACGCCCGCCTGGGCGTAGTTGTCGCCAAACGCCTCGCCCCCCGCGCCGTAACGCGCAATACCATCAAGCGCATGACACGCGAACTGTTTCGACAAGCAGCGCTGCCGTCAATCGACTGCGTCGTTCGTTTGTCGCAACCCGTCAATACAAAAACGGCGCCTGCTACCAGCGCCGGTCTACGCGTGTTGTTGCGTGAAGAATTGACTCGGTTGTTCGATTCCCAGCGCCTGCGCACATCGGAGGCAAACGCATGAAGACCTTGCTGTTGCTACTGGTACGCGCCTATCAATTGGGCATCAGCCCCTTCCTCGGCCAGAACTGCCGCTTCTATCCCAGCTGCTCGCAGTATGCGATCGAA
>DATDLO010000083.1:0-6632 GCA_036519215.1 Oxalicibacterium sp. | reverse complement strand
GCGAACCGTTTCCTGCGCCGTGTGTGGAATTACGCGTATGCACAAGCCGCACGCGTCGCGAAGAACGATGCGCTCGACGCCGCCACGCTGCCGGAATCACACAAGGCACTGCGCCGCGAAATCAACAAGGTTCTGCAACAGGCAGACAGCGACTACAAGCGCATCCAGTACAACACCGTCGTGTCGGCTGCGATGAAGATGCTGAACACGCTGGAAGCCGCCAAGTTCGACGATTCGGCTGCATCGAATGCCGTGATCAGCGAAAGCCTGGCCATCTTCCTGCGCGTGCTGTATCCGGTCGCGCCGCACATCGTCCATGTACTGTGGCAGGAACTCGGCTATGCAAAAACCTTCGGCGACATCCTCGATGCGCCATGGCCGCAAGTCGATGCCGCCGCGCTGGAACAGGCCGAGATCGAGCTGATGGTGCAGGTGAACGGCAAGCTGCGCGGCAGCGTGATCGTCGCCAAGGATGCCGACAAGGCAACCATCGAAGCGGCCGCGCTGGCCAACGAAACGGTACACAAATTCATCGAAGGCACACCGAAGAAAATCATCGTCGTGCCCGGCAAGCTGATCAACATCGTTGCATGACGTCTTTGACTGACAGGATTCTCCCATGCTGAAAAACCGCCGTCTCCTCTGTCTCGCGCTGGCTTCGACCGTCATGCTGTCCGCCTGCGGATTCAAGCTGCGCGGTTCCGTGCTGGGCGAAAACCTGCCGTTCAAGACGCTGTACATCTCGGTGCCGGAATCGTCTTCGCTAGGCGCCGAATTGCGCCGCAACATTCGCGGCAGCGGCGAACTGCAGATCGTTTCCGAACCGGATGAAGCAGAAGCGCAACTGCAGATCACCAGCGAATCCAAATCACGCCAGATCCTGTCGCTGAACAGCCAGGGCCGCGTGCGCGAATACCAGCTGAACTATCGCGTGACGATGCGTGTGATCGACAACCAGAAACGTGAATTGCTGGCGCCGACCGATATCGTGCTCAAACGCGATCTCAGCTACAACGAATCGTTCGTGCTGGCGAAAGAGGCGGAAGCGCAGATGCTGTACCAGGACATGCAGTCCGATCTGGTGCAGCAGATTCTGCGTCGTGTCGCAGTAATCAAACCGCCGGCACAGACCGAAGAGAACGGCGATGCCGGCACGAGCAGCACCAACGGCGCATCGTCGGCCGTACCTGATGCCGGCGGCGCCGTTCCCAACACAGCCGCGCCCAGATAAGCGATGCAACTGCGATTCGACGCTCTCGACGCGCACCTGAACAAGCCGCTGGCCGGCCTGTACGCGATCACCAGCGACGAACATCTGCTGGCGCTGGAAGCGGCCGACAAGATTCGCGGCACGGCGCGCGCGCAAGGCTATTCGGAACGCGACGTGCTGGTGGTCGATCGCAGCTTCAAGTGGAATGCGTTGCTGGCGGCAAACCAGTCGCAATCGCTGTTCGGCGACAAGAAGCTGATCGAGCTGCGCATCCCGACCGGCAAGCCGGGCCGCGATGGGGGGCAGGCGTTGCAGGATTACGCCGCCGCACTGAATCCGGACAACATCACGCTGATCACACTGCCCAAACTGGACTGGCAGACCGCGAAATCCGCCTGGGTCACGGCATTGCAGCAGGCGGCCGTCTGGATCGATATTCCGCTGGTCGAACGCGCACAATTGCCGAACTGGCTGGGCACACGACTGGCAACGCAGAAACAGAGCGCGAATCGCGAATGCCTGGACTTCATCGCCGACCGCGTGGAAGGCAATCTGCTGGCCGCACATCAGGAAATCCGCAAGCTCGGCCTGTTGTACCCGGAAGGCCAGTTATCGTTCGAGCAAGTACACGACGCCGTGCTGAACGTCGCCCGCTACGACGTCTTCAAACTGAACGAAGCGATGCTGACCGGCGATGCCGCACGGCTGGTGCGCATGCTGGAAGGCTTGAAAGGCGAAGGCGAAGCGCTGCCGCTGGTGCTGTGGGCGGTCGCCGAGGAAATCCGCACCTTGCTGAAATTGAAAGCCGGCGTCGCACAAGGCCGCCCGCTGGGACAACTGACGAAGGAATACCGCATCTGGGGCCCGCGCGAACGGCTGATCGAACCGGCGCTGCGCCGGCTGCGGCTCTCCACGTTGGAAGAAGCGCTGCAGGAAGCTGCACAAATCGATAAGATGGTCAAAGGTTTGCGCGCCAAGGCATTTGCCGGCGATGCATGGGATGCGATGCTGCAGCTGGGGTTGAAGATCGCACGCGGCTGATATCGCGGTCGATTCTGCGAATTCTGCAGTTAATCGCTGGTTCTTCCCTGCGCTGTATCTGTATTAATCGTCACCCAACCATACCGTTTCTTTTTTAGTTACCGATCCGTCACTGACATGGACATCAAGCAATACATGAACGAAGTCGGCCAGCGCGCCCGCAAGGCATCACATGCGATGGCCAAGGCCGATACTGCCGCCAAGAATCAGGCATTGATGCTGATCGCTGCCGCGATCCGCCGCGACGCCGACGCGCTGCGCGCCGCCAACAAAAAAGACCTGGACGCCGCGCGTGCCAATGGCCTGGAGCCGGCAATGCTGGATCGCCTGACGCTGTCCGACAAGGCCATCGCCACCATGGCGGAAGGCCTGGAACAGATCGTTTCCCTGCCCGATCCGATCGGCGAAATCTCGAACATGAAATACCGCCCGACCGGCATCCAGGTCGGCCAGATGCGCGTGCCGCTCGGCGTGATCGGCATCATCTACGAAGCGCGCCCGAACGTGACGGTCGACGCTGCCGGCCTGTGCATCAAGAGCGGTAACGCCACCATCCTGCGCGGCGGCTCCGAGGCGCTGCACTGCAATCAGGCGCTGGCGAAACTGGTCAGCGAAGGCCTGGCCGGCGCCGGCCTGCCGGCCGATGCAGTGCAGATTGTCGAAACCACCGATCGCGCCGCAGTCGGCGAACTGATCACGATGCCGCAATATGTCGATGTCATCGTGCCACGCGGCGGCAAGGGATTGATCGAGCGGCTGATGAAGGAATCCAAGGTGCCGATGATCAAGCACCTGGATGGCATCTGCCATGTCTACGTCGACGAAACCGCCGACCTGAAAAAGGCGCTGGACATCGGCTTCAACGCAAAATGCCACCGCTACGGAACCTGCAACACGATGGAAACGCTGCTGGTCGCGCGCAGCATGGCGAAGTCCGTTTTGCCGGAACTGGCCAAACTGTATGCGACGAAGGAAGTCGAACTACGCGGCGACGACGAAGCACGTGCGATCCTGAAAGGCTATCCGCATCTGGCGACGGCGGCCGAAGAAGACTGGTCGACCGAATATCTGGCGCCCATCCTCGCCGTAAAGATCGTCGCCGACGTCGACGAAGCGATCGCGCATATCAACCGCTATTCGTCGCAACACACGGACAGCATCATTACTGAAGACTACACGCGCGCAATGCGCTTCATCCGCGAAGTCGATTCGGCGTCGGTGATGGTCAACGCCTCGACGCGTTTTGCCGACGGCTTCGAATACGGCCTCGGCGCCGAAATCGGCATCTCGAACGACAAGCTGCATGCACGCGGCCCCGTCGGACTGGAAGGACTGACATCGCTGAAATACGTCGTGTTCGGACATGGGGAAGTTCGTGAATAGTGCCATGCAACGGAGTGTTGCCTTGCAGGACAACACCGTTTCGCAGGCGCGCGGCAATGCCCCGCGAAACCCCTGCTTCACCATGGGGAAGTTCGTGAATAATGCCATGCAACGGAGTGCTGCCTTGCAGGGCAGCACCGCCATGCAGGCGCGCGGCAATGCCGCATCGAAACCCCTGCTGCGCCACGGTGAAGTGCGTAGCTAATCGACCGATTTTCTTACGCCATCACGGACTGCCCATGCTCTGGATCAAGTCGCTGCACATCATCTTCGTCATCTCCTGGTTCGCCGGCCTGTTCTATCTGCCGCGCATCTTCGTCAACCTGGCGATGGAAACCGACACCACAGCAACCACACGCCTGCTGCTGATGGCGCGCAAGCTGTTCCGCTTCACGACCATCCTCGCCGTTCCCGCGCTGGTGTTTGGTGCGTGGCTGATGAGTTACGGTTTCGGCGGCGGCTGGCTGCATGCGAAACTGACGCTGGTCGTGCTCGTCATCGGTTATCACCATGCATGCGGTGTGTTGCTGAAGAAATTCGAAAACGGTGCGAACAAGCGCTCGCATACCTGGTACCGCTGGTTCAATGAAGTGCCGATCGTGCTACTGCTGGCAATCGTTATCCTGGTCGTCGTCAAGCCGTTCTGAACAACAAGGGGAGGCCGTCATGGCAAAGGTGTGCGAATACTATTTCGCGATGCAGTCGCCGTGGTCCTATCTCGGCCACCAACGATTGATTGCGCTGGCGCAGGAACATGGCGCGCAGATCGACATGAAACCTGTCGATCTCGGCAAGGTATTCAATGTATCTGGCGGCCTGCCGCTGGCGAAGCGTCCGCCGCAGCGACAGGCGTATCGACTGGTGGAAATGAAACGCTGGAGCGAACGGCTCGGCCTGCCGATGAATCTGCAGCCGAAGTTCTTCCCGGTTTCCGGCGATCCGTCGGCAAAACTGGTCATCGCCGCCAAACTGGCGCACGGCACCGATGCCGCACTGGCGCTGGCCGGCAGCATCATGCAGGCGCTGTGGGCCGAGGAAAAGAATATCGCCGACGGCGCAACCCTGGTCGCGCTGGCCAATGCGGCAGGACACGACGGCGAAGCGCTGCTGAAATCGTCGGAAACCGCCAGTGTGCAAGGCGAATACGATCAGTTCACCAATGACGCCATTGCGGCCAGCATGTTCGGTGCGCCATGGTACGTCGTCGACGGCGAAGCGTTCTGGGGGCAGGATCGACTGGATTTCGTCGAGCAAGCGCTACAGAAGTAAAACAGCGACATAGGCAAGAATCAGCAAGAACATCAGCAACAAGGCGTTCCGCGAACGGCGTGGAACAACATCAATCGAACGGATAAAGGGTACCCCGATGTCGGCATCACATTCCTATTTCTGCCCCTGCCCGCGCGGCATGGAAGCAGCGCTTGCCGAAGAGCTCGGCGAAATCGCCCTGCTTGGCGGCAACACACTGAAGATTCACAACCAGGTGCCGGGCGGCGTCCACTGTTTGGGTACCTTGCGCGACAGCTGGTACATGAACCTGCATTCGCGCATCGCCTCGCGCGTGCTGCTGCGCATGGCGCACGGCGGCTATGCAAACGAGAACGACATCTACGACCTGACGCTGGCGCAGCCGTGGGAAGACTGGTTCGGCCTGCATCACACCATCCGCATCGACATCACGGCGATCAAGTCGCCGCTGAAGAGTCTCGAATTCATCACGCTGAAGATCAAGGACGCCGTCTGCGATCGCTTCCGCGATCTTTACGACGGCAAGCGTCCGTCCGTCGATACGCGCACGCCGGACATGCGCATCGTCGGCTTTCTGGATGCGCACAACTACACGATCTATCTCGATACCTCCGGCGAAGCGCTGTTCAAGCGCGGCTGGCGACTCGAAACCGGCGATGCGCCGCTGCGCGAAAATCTCGCCGCCGGCCTGCTGCGCGTGGCCGGCTGGAAGCCCGGCATTCCGCTGTTCGACCCGATGTGCGGCTCCGGCACCATCCTCGCCGAAGCGGCGCAGATGGTCGCCGGCATTCCGCCCGGCTTGCGGCGCGAATTCGCATTCGAGAAATTCGCCGATTTCGATGCTGACGCCTGGGAAGCGATCAAGAGCGATATCCGCCTGAATCCGCTGCCGACCGAGCCGACGATCTTCGGCAGCGACATTTCCGGCGACATGGTCGTCATGGCGCGCAACAACCTGAACAAGGCCGGCATCCGTTTCGACGTGCCGCTGAAACAGATCGAGGCGCAGGAAGTGAAAGCGCCGACCGAAACGCCCGGCATCCTGCTGACCAATCCGCCGTACGGCGAACGCATCGGCGTGCGCGGCGACAAGGCACTGGCCGAAGACGAACTGGCGAAAGAGTTTTTCAGCGCATTCAGCTCCACGCTGAAGCAACGCTTCGCCGGCTGGAAAGTCTTCCTGTTCACCGCCGATCTCGGCGTGCCGAAGATGCTGCGGCTGAAGGAAGCGCGCAAGACGCCTTTCTTCAACGGCTCGCTCGAATGCCGGCTGTTCCGCTTCGACATGGTGGCCGGCTTCAATCGCCGTGAACAGGCGATACCGAAACCCGCCGACAAGACCGAATAATTATTGCGCTATCGATAGTTGCTACTGACACCATGCTGTCAGTAGCATCGCGGCATGATGCCGTCTTCCGATTTCCTGCGGGGACATCATGCCGGCCCACATCAGCACGTTCGCCATTCCGACGACAGATCCGCTGCTTGCCGTACGCATCTACGAACGACTGTTCGGCACGCGACTGACCGCGCAGCAGCTTCCCGATCAGCTTCAAATGGCTTTACTGGCGAATGCCGTACCGGCTGGCGACATGCGCACCGTTACGCATTTCACCGATAGCGATGGCAACCTGGTCGCACTGCATGCCAGCGCATGATGCTGCAGATACAGCAAATGTCACTTGCATCGGCTGGACCAGCCGCACCGCACCTGCCGAAATGAAATTTGTCAAAATGCGCGTACGACAGT
>DATDLO010000082.1:0-2913 GCA_036519215.1 Oxalicibacterium sp. | reverse complement strand
CGGTGGCGTCGGTGGTGTTGGACATATTGCCGTACAGATCGCCAAGGCCTATGGTGCGGACGTCTATGCGACTGTCTCGTCAAAAGATGCTACGGAAGCAGCGCGTTATGGCGCCACGCCAATCGATTATCGTGCGCAGTCAGTCGAAGACTATGTCGCCACTCACACCAACGGCGAAGGTTTCGATATCGTGTATGACACCGTCGGCGGCGTGACTCTGGATGCGTCATTCGCCGCGGTGCGGCGTTACCATGGTCACGTGGTGAGCTGCCTGGGTTGGGGCAGCCATGCGTTGGCGCCGCTGTCTTTCCGAGGTGCGACGTACTCGGGTGTCTTTACGCTGATGCCGTTACTGAGCGGGAAGGAGCGTGCGCATCACGGCGACATTTTGAGAGAGGCCGCGCATCTGGTTGATCAAGGCAAGCTTAAAGTCCGTCTCGATGCGCGTAGCTTCACCGTCTCTGAAGCAGAGGCAGCTCATCAAGCGATTATTGCCGGCAATGCTGTAGGGAAGATCGTCATTGATCTCTTGTAGAGGAATAACATTCGCTTTGCAAAGCAGGAAGAATCAACAACTTTCCCTCATTTATCTTTGCCGGGTAAAACGTCATTTCAGATGTCCAGCGTTGCGGGTTCGAGCAATAAACTGCGCTTGCTCGCTTCAGCATCAAAAAAAGGCCCCGGTGGGGCCTTTTTACATACCTGAAGTTTTTAGCCGCGATGTCAGCGCGTGACCGGCTTGTATCGCACGCGCTTCGGTTTTGCACCTTCCTCGCCGAGACGTTTCTTCTTGTCGGCTTCGTATTCCTGATAATTTCCGTCGAAGAAGACGACTTGCGAATCGCCTTCGAACGCGAGGATGTGCGTGGCGATGCGGTCGAGGAACCAGCGATCGTGCGAGATCACCATCACGCTGCCGGCGAATTCGAGCAGCGCATCTTCCAGCGCGCGCAACGTTTCCACATCCAGATCGTTCGACGGTTCGTCCAGCAGCAGCACGTTGCCGCCCTTGAGCAGCGTCTTCGCCAGATGCAGGCGGCCGCGTTCGCCGCCGGACAGGTTGCCGACGATCTTCTGCTGGTCGCCGCCCTTGAAGTTGAAGCGGCCGAGATAGGCGCGCGACGGCATTTCGAAACGGCCCACGCTCAGGATATCGGCACCGCCGGACACGTCTTCGAACACGGTCTTGCCGCTGGAGAGATCATCGCGCGACTGGTCGACCAGCGAGATCTTCGCGGTCTGGCCGATTGCGACTTCGCCGCTGTCCGGCTTGTCGAGGCCGGCGATCATCTTGAACAGCGTCGATTTGCCGGCGCCGTTAGGGCCGATGATGCCGACGATGGCGCCGGGCGGCACGGTGAAGGACACGTTGTCCATCAGCAGGCGGTCGCCGAATGCTTTCGAGACGTTCTTGAATTCGATCACTTCATTGCCAAGACGCTCGGCGACCGGAATGAAAATCTCCTGCGTCTCGTTGCGCTTCTGGTATTCGTATTCACTCAATTCATTGAAGCGGGCCAGACGCGCCTTCGATTTCGCCTGACGCGCCTTCGGATTTTGGCGCGCCCATTCGAGTTCCTTGGCGAGCGCTTTCTGACGTGCCGATTCGGTTGCTTCTTCCTGCTTCAGGCGCGCCTGCTTCTGATCGAGCCACGATGAGTAATTACCTTTCCACGGAATGCCGCTGCCGCGATCGAGTTCGAGAATCCATTCGGCGGCGTTGTCGAGGAAGTAGCGATCGTGGGTGATGCCGACCACCGTGCCCGGAAAGCGCAACAGGAATTGCTCCAGCCATTCGACCGATTCGGCATCCAGATGGTTCGTCGGCTCGTCGAGCAGCAGCATGTCCGGCTTGGACAGCAGCAGCTTGCACAATGCGACACGACGTTTTTCACCGCCGGAGAGCACGCCGATCTTGGCATCCCATGGCGGCAGGCGCAGCGCGTCAGCGGCCATTTCGAGCTGAAGGTTCAGGTTGCCGCCGTCGGATGACGAGATGATTGCTTCGAGACGCGCCTGTTCGGCGGCGAGTGCATCGAAGTCGGCGTCTTCTTCGGCGTAGGCGGCATACACCGCATCCAGCTTGGCTTGCGCTTCGAAGGCTTCGCCGAGGCCGGATTCGACTTCCTGGCGCACGGTCTTTTCCGGATCGAGCTGCGGTTCCTGCGGCAGGTAGCCGATGTTCAGGCCCGGCATCGGGCGCGCTTCGCCCTGGATGTCGGTATCGATGCCGGCCATGATTTTCAGCAGCGTCGATTTGCCGGAGCCGTTCAGGCCCAGCACGCCGATCTTGGCGCCGGGAAAAAATGACAGCGAGATGTCCTTGAGGATCTGACGTTTGGGCGGAACGATCTTGCCCACGCGGTTCATGGTGTATACGTAATTGGCCATTGCAGTTGCACTGTTCGATGGAAGAAAAACCGCACAAGGATACCTGATCGCACCATGGGAAGGCATGGAGAGCGCAACTTTTTGCGTTTGTAAACCGCCAGTCCTGCTTTTCGACGCCGAAGCAACAGCATCTCTGCAAGAAAGCCGATTTCCTTGCATTATGGAAGCGCTTGGCCTATCGTGCGACGCACGGTCCTATCGAAAAGAGCTTTCTTTGGTTTCACAGGATAAAAAAAACAGCCTTGCTGCGCTGACACTGGCAGCAGTCGGTATCGTCTACGGCGACATCGGCACCAGCCCCCTCTATACCATGAAGGAAGTGTTCTCCAAGGAACACGGCCTTCCTCTGACCCCGGAAAACCTCATCGGCGTTGTTTCGCTGATCGTCTGGGGCCTGATCATCATCGTTTCCCTCAAGTACGTCACGCTGATCCTGCGCGCGAACAACCGCGGCGAAGGCGGCATCATGGCGTTGATGGCGCTTGCGCTGTCATCGGTCGGCCGCCATTCGCGCTGGTACCT
>DATDLO010000081.1:0-5524 GCA_036519215.1 Oxalicibacterium sp. | reverse complement strand
TCATGAAATTCTGCGCGACGCCCGGCATGGAGGCCATATCCTTCAACCGATACTCCATCCAGAAGCGTTCCGATTCCGATACCGGGAAGCCATCGCGTGCGTAGGCGATGGCCTGCTTCAGCAATTCTGCCCAGCTTTTCTTGCCGCCCAGTTCGTTGCGGCTGATGTCGAACGCCTTGCCCAGCGTATCGACGTTGGCGGCCGTGGTCAGCATCGATTGCGCGCCGCGCGTCGGAATCGCGTTACCGCTGTAGTTCGGCAATACCTGCGGTGCCTGGCCGATGCCGGACAGCGTGCGCACCTTGCCGTTGCGGTCGCTGATGATCATGAAGGCATCGCCGCCGAAACCGGTGAAATGCGGATAGGTGACGTTCAGACTGGAAGCGATCGCGATGGCAGCCTCGATCGCGTTGCCGCCGGACTTCAACACATCGAGGCCGGCCCTGGTCGACAGTTCGTGCGGACTGGTCACCATGCCTTTTTTCGACGTTGCCAGCTTGTGGTCCGGCTTCGCTTCCAATGGCATCGACATCGTCGACGCCATCGTGCCAAGCACGATAGCGCTGGAGGTGGACAGGAAGTTTCTTCTGGTCATATCAGGCGGAATATTTTTGTTCATCTTTTATCGTGGCATTGGATAGAAAGCGCACCGGCTTTTTCGTTACAGGAATGGATGCCCGTCACACGATGCAAAACGGACATCCACCCGATGCTTCACGACTCGCCATGCACCTGTTTCGGGAAGGTTTTTTCCAGCGGCATATGGCGATGCGAAAAGTTGGCGGTAATCCATGCATAGACCGGGCCGATCGCATTCATGACGATGACGATGCCCAGAGCTGCCAGCGGATCTTTCGGCGTAGGGCCGAAGCCGCCGAACAGCGTGGCGAAGAAGGAAGCGAAACCGAAGAACATGCCCGGAATGAAGTTGAATCCCGGCAGGCGCGCCACCAGCATCATGCCGGCGTTCAGGCAGAACAGGATCACCATCTCGGCGATGAGGAGACTGGTGCCGGAAAAGCTCTTCGCTGCAATGCCGGAAAAGGTCACAACCAGGAAACCGGCAATCGATCCGACCGGCAGCGTGGGCCAGATGCGCTTCAGGTTTTCCATCGTCGGTCCGCCCATCGCGAACGTTCCGGCCCAGCTGATAAAGATCGCCCAGACTGGCAGGTGCCAGGGTAACTGCACCATCAGAATGGTGGTAACGGCGAGCAGCGAGGCAACTACTTCGTGCGGGGGCTTTTTCATTTCTATCTCCTGAATTTTTTATTTGGTTTGATGACTGGTTACTTGATTAGCTGATTGCTCATGCCTTCTTCGCGGCCGGAACAGATTCATCCGCATGCTTGTGGCCGGGGCAGCCGCAGTTTCCGTGACGATGAATCGTGCACTTGTGCTCCGTCACCACGGTGATCCGGCCGCGCTTGATGACCCATGAGCGTGCCGGCATGTCGAGCAAGGCGTCGGCCACCTGATAGGTATCGAGGATGACCAGATCGGCCTGCTTGCCGACCGCGATGCCGTAGTCGGCGCCGATGCCGATCGAGCGCGCGGCATTGATCGTGCCCATGTCCAGAATGGCCGCCTGGTTAATCGGCGTGCCGAACGAGATCGCATGCGCCAGCAGATTGCCGATAACCAGCATGTCAGCCTTGCCGAACGGCGTGAACGCATTGCGGATGTTGTTTGACGAATAGGCGACGTTGACGCCTGCTTCGTGCAGCGAACGCACCGGCGTCAGGCCACGGCGGCGGTTCTTCGTATCGTTGCGGCCGCCCAGATACAAATCGGTCGCTGGCAGCGTGACGATGCTGATGTCCGCTTCGCGCAGCAGATCGACGATCGGCTTCAGTTCTTCCGGCTCCAGCGCACCGAGGCTGGTGACGTGGCCGAGCGAGACACGGCCGTGATAGCCGGTTTCGATGGTTTTCTTCGCGATGTAGCCGATCGCGGCAAAGCGCTTGTCCTTGGCCTCGTCGGAAAAATCCGCGTGCATGTCGATAGGCGCATCGTATTTCTGCGCCGTCTCGAACACCATGTCGACGTGGCGCATCGTGTCTTCCCACGACAGTTCGTTGTACGGGCAGGCGCCGACGACATCCGCACCCATATTCATCGACTGCTCCATCAGTTCAACCGTGCCCGGCGATTTCAGGATGCCTTCCTGCGGGAAGGCCACGATCTGGATGTCGATCAGATCCTTGTATTCCTCGCGCAACTCCAGCAGCGTCTCGACACCGATCAAACCCTGGATCAGGTCCACGTCCGGGTGCGCACGCAGCGCGGTCGTGCCGTTGGCTACAGCCATGTCCAGCACCTGGCGCGAACGCTGCAGCACATCGTTGCGTTCCTGCTTGCCTTTCAGGATGCCGGTGACGCGGATCGCTTCGTCCAGCGTGCCGAGCACCGGCGGCATGCGGCGATGCAGGAAGGCTTTTTCCAGATGCATGTGCGGCTCGACCATACCGGGAATGACGGCGCGGCCCTCTGCATCGATCACATCCGCAGCCGAGGCATCGATGCCTTCTTCTATCGCTGCGATCTTGCCGTCCTTGATTGCCATATCCATCAGCGGCTTGTCGTCCCATACGCGAACATTGCGTATCACCAGATCCATGGTCATGGCGTCTCCTCCAGGTTGTCATTGCTTCAAAAGCCGACCGCACCGCAAACCCGTTGCCGGGCACTCAGCGGGCGTATCCATGAAAAAGAGCATCCGGCGCAATCGGCGCACCGGGAATCGGAATCGCCTGATTCGCATCTAGGGATTTTCCTAGGTGCGGCGCAACATGACGACAAGGGAATTGCTGCAGGGAAAATTGTGCGAGAGAGAAACGGGGCCGAAACCTATTCGTACCCTTCATTGATCAGGCCGTGTTTCATCGCGTAGTAGACGAGATTGGCCGTGGTGGACGCTTCCATCTTTTGCAGGATGGCGGCCTTGTGCGTGCTGATGGTCTTGTTGCTGAGCGACAGGATGCGGGCAATGTCGTTGACCGAATGCCCTTCCACCAGCATGTTGAAGATCTGGAATTCGCGTGGGGTCAATTGCGTGTGCGGTAGGTCGGCATCGGGCTTGTGCATCTGCCGGATCAGCTTCTCGGAAATGCCGGGCGATACGAAGCTGCCGCCTTCGGCCACCTTGCGTATGCCTTCGATCAACTGGCTGGATGCCGTATTCTTTGTGATGTAACCGGCCGCACCGGCGCGCATCGCCTGCACCGCGTACTGGCTTTCCTGATGCATGCTCAGCACGAGGATGGGTAGCGCCGGCCTGATCGCCTTGATCTGCTGGATCAGCGCGATGCCGCTCTTGCCAGGCATCGACATGTCCAGCACCAGCACGTCGAACTGCAGCGTGCGCACCTTCTGCAGCACTTCGTCGCCATCGCCGGCTTCGCCTGCTACTTCCATGCTGGAAAAGGAAATAATCTGCTTCAGGCCGTCGCGGATGATTGCGTGGTCGTCGGCAATGAACACACGAATCATGCCGCGGATTATGCCGTCCGTCATGATTGCTCTCCGTTCTGCATCAGCGGAATACGCACGTCGATGCGCGTGCCCGAGCCCGCCCTGCTTTGTATCTTCAATCTACCGCCCAGCATGAAGGCGCGTTCGCGCATGCCGAGCAAGCCGATGCTGTCCTCGCGCGATTCGACCGAATCGATGCCGCAGCCGTTGTCGGCAATGCGCAGCGTGAGCGCATCGCCGTCTTCCTGCAGCTCGACCATCACCGACGTCGCATGGCTGTGGCGAATCACATTGGTCAACGCTTCCTGCAGGATGCGGAAGATGGCGGTGCTGATATCGCGGTCGCAGGCCGGCAGCCTGGGCGGCACCCGCAGTTCGAACGCAATGCCGCTGCGTTCGGAAAACGATTCGAGCAGCCAGTCCAGCGCGGAAGCGAGGCCGAGTTCGTCGAGGATCAGCGGTCGCAGATCGGCGGCAATGCGCTGCACCGATTCGACGGTGGAATCGGCGATGTGCTTCAGTTGCTGCAGGTTCTTCGCCCATTCCGCAGCCTGTGCGGCCGGCACATTCTGCAAACCATATTGCGTCTCTAGCACGCCGAGGCCGATGCGGATCGCCGTCAGCGACTGGCCGAGTTCGTCGTGCAGTTCGCGTGCGATGCGCGTGCGTTCTTCCTCCCGCACCGATTGCAGATAGGCCGACAGCTCGCGCAACTGACTGCGCGATTCCAGCAATTCCTGTTCTGCCAGCTTGCGGTCGGTGATATCGCGCGAAATGCCGGTGGTGCCGATCACCTCACCTTCCGCGTTGCGGATCGGCGTCTTGATCGTGTCGTACCAGCGCAGCGTACCGTCCTGCCCGTGCCGTTGTTCTTCATAGCGCAGGCGCACGCCCTGCGCCATGACGCGGCGGTCGGTCGCTATGTATTCCTGCCCCCATTCCTGGGGCCAGACATCCACCGGCCGGCGGTTCAGTATCTGCGCTTCCGGCAGTCCGCAGGCAGTGGCGAAGGCTTCGTTGACGAGGATGTAACGCGAATCGGCATCCTTCAGCCATGCCTGATCCGGGATGTTGCTAAGGATTGCCTTCTGCAGTTCTTCGTCCGTCTTGCTCACAGTTCACCTTCGCATTCGCTTGCGTACGCTCCGTATGCAAAGAGCATAGCGCGATGTGCATGCGCCTGCCTGCTTTTCGCGATGCCTGCCATGCCTACTGCTGCTCGGCATGCGGAATCGGAAAGGAAACCGTGAAGGTATTGCCGACGCCGTCCGTATCGTCTTCCAGTGCGATGGCCGCATTATGCAGTGTGGCGATCTCGTGCACGATTGCCAGTCCCAGTCCGCTGCCTTCTTCATGTGTGCCGAGCAGGCGATGGAAACGCTCGAAGATGCGCTGGCGCTCTTCGACCGGAATGCGCGGGCCGTCGTCGCTGACGATCAGGTGAGCAGATTCCTCGTCCTGCAGGATGCGTACCGTGACGTGACCGCCGGACGGCGTGTAACGGATCGCGTTGTCGACCAGGTTGTTGATCATCTCGGTCACACGTACCGCTTCGCCGTTCAGCTGCACCGGTTTTTCGGATGCCTCGAAACCGAGATCGATATCCTTCTTGTACGCATGCGGCACCCAGTCCTGCGTCGCGCGCAGCGCGACCTGGTTCAAATCGAACGGCTGGAAATTGGCAACCACGTTGTGCGGCTCGTTGCGCGCCAGTGAAAGCAGCTGCGACACCAGGCGCGACAACCGTTCCGCACTTGTATATAGATGGCCGAGGGCGCGCTGCACCTGCGTGAAATCGGTTTCGCGCAGCGCCAGTTCGAGATGTGCCTTCAGGCCGGCAACCGGTGTGCGCAGCTGATGCGCGGTATCGGCAATGAAGCGTTCCTGGAATCCGAGCACGGCATCGACGCGCGTCATCAGATCGTTGACCGCGCCGACCAGCGGTTCCACTTCGCCCGGCACATCGGTTGCATGGATGGGACTCAAATCCAGATGCGAGCGCATGCCGACTTCATGCTGCAGCTTGCGCAGTGGCGCCAGCCCCTGCGCC
>DATDLO010000080.1:0-5009 GCA_036519215.1 Oxalicibacterium sp. | reverse complement strand
TAGATGCGCTGGCCGGCGCGCACCGGCGTATCGACGAACATCGTGCGATGCATGACGGCAGGTACGGCGGCAGGCGCGGCGGCTTCGACCGGCGCGGCCGCTTGCGTCGCCACCGAATCGGCGGCCGGTTCCAGATCGATTTCCGTCTGTTCGGGCTGCATGGAAGCAGGTGCGACTTCGGCGCGCGGCTTCAGCGAACCGTCCAGGCTCAGGCCGGCGGTCAGCACGTGCGGTGCCATTTCCGGCGACGCGTTGCGCACAGCCACGGCATTGAGCCGGTAGGATTTCAGCAGGCGGGAGACGGCTGGCCAGTCGATCGCGGTGTCGGGTTCCAGTGCGCCGACATCAATGACGGCAAATTCATCGTCGAAGAAATCGACATCGCCGTTCGTCATGTCGTGCATGGCGGCGTCGAGCACGGCAAGATCCGCCTCGTGCAGGATCGCGGAGACGGCGACGACGGTGGAAATCTTGATTTCGATCGGCTTGCGGGGTGAACTTTTGGACATGTAGATCTGTGAGTGCTGCTGCTGGTTGCGTCTGCCGCTCCGATGCTGCATGGCCGCCGTTTCTGTCTGGTAACGCGCGCTGCGCCTGCGATCAGGAGTGCGAATGGCCGGTATTATAACCGCTCCCCTCGACCGGCTTGCAGGTGTTTCCGCCGTATTTCCTCCGTATTTCCGGTGTTGCCGCGCGTATTTTCCATGAGGAACTGCGAGGCGCATTCTTCCTTCGTCCGATATCGGCGGCGCGTGTAGAATAGCCGCTTTTTTTCGCCGGGACATTGCTCATGTGGTTCAAGAATCTCCAGGTCTACCGTCTGCCGTCGCATTGGCCGATTACGTCCGCACAGCTTGAAGCGGATCTTGCGCCGTTTGCCTTCCAGCCGTGCTCCAGCCTTGAACTGCAAAGCCAGGGATGGATTTCGCCGCGCGACAACGGCTCGCTCGTGCATGCCGTCGGCAAGCAGATGCTGCTGTTGCTGGGGACGGAGAAGAAGCTGTTGCCGTCCAGCGTCGTCAACCAGGTGACGAAGATCAAGGCGGCCGAACTGGAAGAGCAGCAGGGCTTCAAGCCGGGCCGCCGGCAGATGAAAGAACTGAAGGAACAGGTCGCCGACGAATTGCTGCCGCGCGCATTCAGCGTCTGGCGTTCGACCTGGGTCTGGATCGATCCGGTCAACGGCTGGCTGGTCGTGGATGCCGGCAGCGCGGCGAAGGCCGACGAAGTGCTGAAGCTATTGTTCAAGGCGATCGACAAGCTGCCGCTGGAATCGCTGCATGTCGTGCAGTCGCCGATGTCGGCGATGACGTCATGGCTGCTGGCGGACGAGGCGCCTTACAACTTCACCGTCGACCAGGATACCGAACTGCGCTCCAATACCGAAGGCAAGGCGACCGTGCGTTACGTGCGCCACACGCTGGAAGTCGACGACGTGCGCCGTCATATCGAAGCCGGCAAGCAATGCACGCGGCTGGCGATGACATGGGCCGATCGCATCTCCTTCGTGCTGACCGAATCGCTGACGATCAAGCGCATCGCACCGCTCGACGTGCTGAAGGAGAATACCGATGCGACGTCGCAGAACGACGACGAACGCTTCGATGCCGATATGATGCTGATGACTGGCGAGCTGGCGAAGATGCTGGGCGACCTGGTGGCTGCATTGGGCGGTGAAATGGAAAAGCAGGCTGCTGCCTGATTTCATCGCCGTCGCATTCGATGAGGAACGCCTGTCAGAAAGTAATGCAGGCCGCGCAGCCTGATGCATAATGCGGACAACCGTCGCTGAGATCCTGCGGCGGTTTTCATTCGTTTCTATTGGTGTACGGTCGGGAAAAGCACAACGCCATGCAAATCGAACTCAACGATATCGGCCACATCATCCAGTTGTCCGTCGCGCCGGTGTTCCTGCTGACCGGTGTCGGCACCACGCTGACCGTGCTGACGAACCGGCTTGCCCGCATCGTCGATCGTTCGCGCATTCTCGAGGACAGAGTGCGCAAGGAAGACGATGCGCATACGAGTGACTATCGCGACGAACTGATCACGCTGTATTCCCGTTCGCATCTGATCAATCGCGCCATTGTGCTGGCGACGGCCTGTGCGCTGATGATCTCGCTGGTCATCATCTCGCTGTTCGTCGGTGATGCGCTGAATATCGACCTGTCGAAATATATTGCCGCCTTCTTCGTGCTGGCGATGGTCAGTCTACTGGTGAGTTTCAGCTACCTGCTGCGCGAAATCTTCCTCGCTACGCAGACGATGCGCACCGTCGTGCGTCTGCCGAAATAAGCCTGTCTTCCCCCGAATAGTTCTTCTCCCGATGCGGATCGTCGCCTGACGTTTCCGCGTTGTCAGGGTTTTTCGAGCGGTCTTTCCTTAAAAAAGCGATTTCACGATTGTTAAAAAAACATTAAAATTCGTCGCGCAAGAAATTGCATTTTTAATAATTATTTGCGATGAACAAGGAGAAAATATGCAGGTTTCAGGCAAGACGATGGGTATGCGCAAGGCGGGTACGCTGGTAACGACAGGTGTGATGGCGCTGGTGCTGGCGGCATGTGCCCAGCAACCGGTGAAGCAGCAGCAGGCAGCGCAGTCGACTGTCCACCCGGCGGTGATGACGCAGTCGTTGCAGCAGCAGGTGACGGCGGATCAGGCGCTGCAACTGCTGAAGGATGGTAATGCGCGCTATGTGTCCGGTCAGGCGCTGCCATCCGATCATCGCGCGCAGATTGCGGCGACCGGCAAGAACGGCCAGTTCCCGTTCGTGCAGATCGTCAGCTGCATCGATTCGCGCTCTTCGCCGACACAGGTTTTCGACTTGGGTGTGGGCGATGCCTTCAGCTCGCGTGTGGCGGGCAACATCGTCAATGAAGACGTTCTCGGCAGCCTGGAATACGGCGCAAAAGTGGCGGGCGCCAAACTGATCGTTATCCTCGGCCATACCTCATGCGGCGCGGTCAAGGGCGCTTGCGACGATGTGGCGCTGGGGAATCTGACGGGTCTTTTGAAGAAAATCCGGCCTGCCGTCGATGCGACGCCGGACGTGCACGGCAGCGACCGCAGTTCGCACAACCATGCCTTCGTCAATGCCGTATCGGCAAAGAACGTGCACCTGACCGTGCAGAACCTGCTGGATCAGAGCCCCGTACTGCGTGAAATGGTGGCGAAGAACGAGATCAAGGTCGTCGGCGCGATGCTGGACGTGAAGAACGGCGAAGTGAAGTTCTACTGACGCCTGTCTGATTCATGTATGAAAAAAGCCCGCTTGCTGCGGGCTTTTTCGTATGCCGGTGCGGCGTAACCGATAGGGCTTATCAATACGTCGGCGGCACGTAACCGACAGCCTGATCCGCGCCTTCGCCGAAGAAGTGTTTTTCCATCTGTGCGGCCAGGTATTTGCGGGCGCGGACGTCGGCCAGGTTCAGGCGGTTTTCGTTGACCAGCATCGTCTGGTGCTTGAGCCAGCCGGCCCAGGCTTCCTTCGAGACGCTTTCGTAGATGCGTTTGCCGAGTTCGCCAGGGTAGGGCGGGAAATCCAGTCCTTCGGCTTCCTTGTCGAGTTTGACGCAGTGGATCATGCGAGTCATTTTCTGTTTCCTTGAAAAGGCCGGCGCCTGTTCGTGTATTTGCGCGGCTTGTTGAAGAAGGCCGCCATGTATGACAGCGGCGGCCGCAATCCTTAGAGTTTCTTGATGAAGACCAGCGATTTGCGCTGCCAGTTGTACATATGTTGCCTGTCCTTCGGCAGGTCGTCCACGGTTGCCGGGACGAAACCGCGTTTCAGGAACCAGTGTGCGGTGCGCGTCGTCAGCGCGAACAGCTTCTTCAGGCCGGCGGCACGCGCGCGATTCTCGATGTGCTTCAGCAGGCGTTCGCCGTCGCCCTGCGTCTGCGCATCCTGGTTGACGATCAGGCAGGCCATTTCCGCCATGCCGTCGTTCGGGAACGGGTAGAGCGCCGCGCAGCCGAAGATCACGCCGTCATGCTCGATGACGGAGAAGTGATGGATTTCGCGTTCGATCAGTTCGCGGCCGCGCTTGACCAGCGTGCCGTCGGCTTCGTACGGTTCGATCAGCTTGATGATGCCGCCCACGTCCTCGATCGTCGCGTCGCGCAGGCTTTCGACGTTTTCGAACGTCACCATGGTGCCGACGCCATCGTGCGTGAACAACTCCAGCAGCGCCGAGCCATCGGTCGAGAACGGCACGATGTGCGCACGGCCGACGCCGGCGTTACAAGCCTTGACTGCATGCTGCAGGTAGAAAGCGGAATCAGCCGGAATGCAGCTGTAGTCGAGCACGGCATTCGCCTGATGCGACGACAGCTCGCGGACTTCGGCGCCCGCGTTGTCGGTGATCATCGGCGTTTCGGTGATGAAGATCAGCTTGTCGGCGCGCAGCGCGGTGGCGGCGGCGACGGCTACGTCTTCCATCGTCAGGTTGAAGATTTCGCCGGTCGGCGAGAACCCGAGCGGCGACAGCAGAACCAGGCCGCCCGCGTTCAGGATCGGGTGGATGGTTTCGTAGGCGATCTTGCGCGTGACGCCGGTCAGCTCGTGATCGACGCCGTCGATGACGCCGAGCGGACGCGCGGTGACGAAGTTGCCCGAGATGATGCGGATCGCCGCATGCGCCATCGGCGTGTTCGGCAAGCCCTGGCTGAAGGCAGCCTCGATGTCGAGGCGCAGTTCGCCGGCAGCTTCTTTCGCACATTCGAGCGCGGCCGTATCGGTGATGCGCACGCCGTTATGGAAGCGGCCTTCGACGTTGCGCAGCCCCAGTTGTTCGGCCACCTGCGGACGCGAGCCGTGCACCAGCACGATCTTGATGCCAAGCGCGTGCAGCAGCGACAGATCGTGTGCCAGCACCGGCAGTGCGCCGGCGGTGACCAATTCGCCCGGAAAGGCGACCACGAAGGTCTTGCCGCGGAAGGCATGGATGTAGGGCGCGACCGAGCGCAGCCACTGGACGAATTGTTCGGCGTTTTCCATCCGCGCATTA
>DATDLO010000079.1:0-3651 GCA_036519215.1 Oxalicibacterium sp. | reverse complement strand
CACATCTGCATGCCGCTCACCGCTGTTTTCCTGTTTCTTCCATGGCACACATAGTGCTTTTATGAAACACGACATATCGCAACAAGGGAGCCTTCATGCGCACACGTTTCGTTGCATTGCTGACAATGGCCATTCTGGCCGCCAGCCTCTTTTCAACCGCATCGGCGCAGAACGCGCCGGATGCACCGCCCGCTGCGAAAATGCCGGTTACTCCAGCCCCGCCTCTCATCGCGACACCGCTGATCGACGATTCCGAAGAAACGCCGGCCGCCGAACCAGCTGCTCAGCAGGAAGAACCACTAACCCGGCCGACGCTGGTCGATGCCGCCAGGCTCAATCCCAGCGACACCGCCTGGATGCTGACATCGACCGCGCTGGTGCTGATGATGACGATTCCCGGCCTCCCCCTGTTCTACGCCGGCAATCCTGCACCTGAAAAAATTGTCAGGATTAATTTAGCGTCTAACCAGGTAGTAGGCACAAACACGACTTGATTAAAGAGCATTCCCAATAACAAACCTGCAACCGTACAGGCCGCTAAATAAACATAATGCGTAACCATCGTTCAGAACTGGTCTTCTTCCAGCGCCAGCATGCCGGCATTGCCGCCGACGATCGCGCTGCGATAGCCATCGGCCTGCGACAGGAAATGGTCGGCAAAGAAACGCGCGGTCGCCAGTTTGGTGCGATAAAAGGCTGCGTCACCGTCGCCCTGCTGCAATTTTTGCTGTACGGCCAATGCAGCACGCGCCATCTGCCAGCCGCCGAGTACGATGCCGGCCAGCTTCAGATACGGCACGCTGCCGGCGAACACGCCCTTGATGTCGGACTGCACATTGGCAACGACATAGTCCACCACATCATCCAGTGCCTGCGCCGCTTCGACCAGCTGCGCATGGATCGCCGCAAAATCTTCCGCACTGCCTTCCGCGCCGTCTTTCGATGAAGCATCGAGCAATTCATTTGCCGTGCGCATCACATCGGCGATGATTTCTCTTGCGACAGCACCGCCATCGCGCACCGTCTTACGGCCGACCAGATCGTTGGCCTGGATCGCGGTCGTGCCTTCGTAGATCGTCAGGATGCGCGCATCGCGGTAGAACTGCGCGGCGCCGGTTTCCTCGATGAAGCCCATGCCGCCGTGGATCTGCACGCCCGTCGAAGCAACGTCGATCGCCATTTCGGTAGACCAGCCCTTGATGATCGGCACCATGAATTCATAGACTGCTTCGCTTGCCGCACGCACATTTGCATCCGGATGATGGTGCGCGATGTCGGCTTTCGCCGCAGCCACATAAGCGAGCGCACGCGCCGCCTCGATCTGCGCCTTCATAGCCATCAGCATGCGGCGCACGTCCGGCTGATGGATGATGGACACCGCCGTCGTCGAACCTTCCAGATCCTTCGACTGCACGCGTTCCTTCGCGTACTGCACCGCTTTCTGATACGCACGTTCGGCCACGCCGATGCCCTGCACGCCGACCGCGAAGCGCGCGGCATTCATCATCACGAACATCGTTTCGAGTCCGCGATTCTCCTCGCCGACCAGCGTACCGATCGCGCCGCCGCGATCGCCGAACTGCAGCATCGCCGTCGGGCTCGCCTTGATGCCGAGCTTGTGTTCGATCGAGATGCATTGCACGTCGTTGCGTTCACCGAGCGAGCCGTCGGCATTCACCAGATACTTCGGCACGAGGAACAGCGAAATGCCTTTCACGCCATCCGGCGCATCCGGCAGGCGCGCCAGTACCAGATGCACGATATTCTCGGCCATGTCGTGCTCGCCGTAAGTGATGAATATCTTGGTGCCGAAGATGCGATAGGTACCGTCGCCCTGCGGCTCCGCGCGCGAACGCACCATCGCCAGATCGGAACCGGCCTGCGGCTCGGTCAGGTTCATCGTGCCGGTCCATTTGCCGGCGACGAAGTTCGGCAGGAAGCGCTGCTTCTGTTCATCGGAACCCGCCGTCATCAGCGCCTCGATCGCGCCATCGGTCAGCAGCGGACACAGCGCGAACGACAGATTGGCCGCGTTCAGCATTTCCATGCACGGCGTCGCCACCAGCTTCGGCAAACCCTGTCCGCCGAATTCGGCCGGATGCTGTACGCCCTGCCAGCCCGCTTGCGCAAACGCATGGAAGGCATCGGCGAAACCCGGCGTCGTCTTCACTTCGCCATCTTTCCACGTACTCGGCTTTTCGTCGCCAATGCGGTTCAGCGGTGCAATCACTTCCGTGCAGAAGCGTGCGTTTTCCTCCAGCACCGCTTCCACCGTTTCCGGCGTCGCATCCTCGCAGCCGGGCAAGGCGTTGACGGCGGGCAGATCGGCCAGTTCGTTCAATACGAACAGCATGTCCTTCAACGGCGCGGCATAACTCATGCAGACTCCTGAAATGGAAAACGGGCGGGACGGTGACGATTGCAGTGTGCCAGAAAGCCTCCAGCCACTACAACCGTCACCGTCCCGCCCGTTCGATCGAACCAGACGGAACGCAAATTAAAACGTCAGCCCAGTTCCTTCACCAGCGCTGGCACAACTTCGAACAGATCGCCGACGATACCGTAATCGGCCACCGAGAAGATCGGCGCTTCCGCATCCTTGTTGATAGCGACGATGGTCTTCGAATCCTTCATGCCGGCCAGATGCTGGATCGCGCCGGAAATGCCGACGGCGATGTACAACTCCGGCGCGACGATCTTGCCGGTCTGGCCGACCTGCCAGTCGTTCGGCACGAAGCCGGCATCGACGGCCGCGCGCGACGCGCCCATTGCCGCGCCGAGCTTGTCGGCCAGCGGTTCGAGGATCTTGAAGTTTTCTTCCGAGCCGAGGCCGCGGCCGCCGGAGACGACGACTTTCGCTGCCGTCAATTCAGGACGCGCCGACGTTGCGATCTCGCGCGAGACGAACGACGATTTACCGGAGTCCGCAACTGCCGTCACGTTCTCCACCGCAGCGGAACCGCCTTCGGCAGCAGCATCGAATGCCGTCGCACGAACGGTAATGACTTTCACCGCATCCGACGACTGCACGGTCGCGATCGCGTTGCCGGCGTAGAACGGACGCTCGAAGGTATCGGGCGAGACGACCTTGGTGATTTCAGAAACCTGCGCGACGTCCAGCTTCGCGGCCACGCGCGGCAGGATGTTCTTGCCGTAAGCGGTAGCCGGCGCAAGGATGTGCGAATAGTTCGATGCAAGCACCAGCGCCTGCGCGGCGACGTTCTCGGCCAAACCGTCGGCGAATTGCGGGCCTTCGGCGACCAGAACTTTGGCGACGCCGGCAACTTTCGCAGCAGCTTGCGCGGCGGCACCGGCGTTGTTGCCGGCGACTAGAACGTGGACGTCGCCGCCGCATTGTGCGGCAGCAGTGATCGTGTGCAACGTGCTGCCCTTCAGGGAAGCATTGTCGTGTTCTGCAATGACGAGTGCGGTCATGATGTGATCCTTAGATGACTTTGGCTTCGTTTTTCAGCTTGTCGACCAGCGTGGCGACATCCGGCACGATGATGCCGGCCGAACGCTTCGGCGGTTCGCTGACCTTCAGCGTCTTCAGGCGCGGCGTGACGTCTACGCCAAGATCGGCCGGCTTGAAATTGTCCAGCTGTTTTTTCTTCGCCTTCATGATGTTGGGCAGCGTCACATAGCGCGGCT
>DATDLO010000078.1:0-2652 GCA_036519215.1 Oxalicibacterium sp. | reverse complement strand
CCGACGCCGATCGTGATGGGAAAGCCGATACCGAAGATGTTCAGTTGCGGTGCGGCGCGTGTCAGGATGCCGAGCGCGGCATTGGTGATCAGCAGTGCGGTGATGATTGGCAGCGACAATTGCACACCGGCGCTGAAGATGCGGCCGCCAAGGCTGACAATCTGATGAAAACCGTTATTCGATAGGATGTGGCCGGATATCGGCAGCATCTCGAAACTTTGTGCCAGCGTGCTCAATACCAGTAGATGCAGATTGCTGGAAATGTAGATCATCAGCATCAGCAGTGCGAGAAACTGGCTGATGGAAGAGGAGCGGGCGCGCGTCTGCGGATCGAAGAAGACGGCGAAGCCGAATCCCATCGTCATGCCGGTGATTTCGCCGGCCATTTCGATACCGGCAAACACGATGCGTATCGCGAAGCCCATCGCCAAGCCGATCACCAGCTGCTGTGCCAGGATCAGCAAGCCGGCCCATGACATCGGGTCCAGCGCCGGCACGGCCGGTACGCCGGGCGCGATCACCATCGCCAGCAGGATGCCGAGGCTGATCTTGACGCGGGCCGGCACGCTGGCGTTGCCGAACAGCGGCGCGACCGAGAGCACGCCGAGGATGCGTGTCAACGGCCAGATGAAAGAGGCGATCCAGGTCTGGAGTTCGGCGCTGGTGACGGTGATCATGGTTCGCGGACAGGCGCGACGGCAAGCCGTGTCAGCTGACCAGCAGCGGGATGTTGGTGAATGTCTCGCGCATGTAGTCGATCATTATTGTCAGCATCCAAGGACCGGCCAGGATGAGCGCGATGAAAATGCCGATCAGCTTGGGGATGAAGGTCAGCGTCTGTTCGTTGATCTGTGTGGCGGCCTGGAAGATGCTGACGATCAGGCCGATGGCCAGTGCGATCAGCAACATTGGTGCGGCAATCATCAGCGTGACTTCGATCGCATGGCGGCCCAGGGTCATGACGCTTTCGGGAGTCATCTTTGCATCCTCAGTAGAAACTTTGCGCAAGCGAACCGATCAACAGCTGCCAGCCATCGACCAGGACGAACAGCATCAGCTTGAACGGCAGCGCCACGATGGCGGGCGAGACCATCATCATGCCCATCGACATCAGCACGCTGGCGACCACCATGTCGATGATCAGGAAGGGGATCATGATCGCGAAGCTGATCTGGAAGGCGGTCTTCAGTTCGCTGGTTACGAATGCCGGCACCAGGATGCGCAGCGGCACGTCTTCCGGCCCCTGCATCGCAGGCGCGTTCGACATCTTCACGTACAGTGCCAGATCCGATTCGCGCGTCTGCTTCAGCATGAAGGTTTTCAGCGGAACCACGGCCTTGTCCAGCGCTTCCTGCATCTGGATCTTGTTCTCCGAAAACGGCTGGTAAGCCTCGGTATAAATCTTGTCCAGCACCGGGCTCATCACGAACAGCGTCAGGAACAGCGCAAGGCCGATGATGACCTGGTTTGGCGGCGCACTCTGCGTGCCGAGCGCTTGGCGCAGCAGCGACAGCACGACGATGATGCGGGTAAAGCTGGTCATCATCAGCAGCACTGCCGGCAGGAAGGACAGGCCGGTCAGCAGCAGCAGCGTTTGCAGGCTGAGCGAATAGGTCTGGCCGCCGCCCGGTGCAGGCGTGCTGGTCAGCGCGGGCAGGCCGGCTGCATGCTGCTGCGCAAAGGCCGCCATCGGCAGTGCGAAGAGAAGCAGTGCAAGCAGCGGCAGGCAGCGGCGCACGAAAGAAGCGTTATTGGCCATTGCGTTTGTCGAGAGTCTGGGCGAGCCAGTTGGAGAAATTCTTCGCAGGCGGCGCATCGGGCGTCATCGTCGCAGGCTGTTGGCGCTCCTGCTTTTGCATCGTCGCCAGCGCATTGACGCGGCCCGGCGCAACGCCGACCACGATCCATTGATCGGCCACTTCGACGACGATCACGCGTTCACGGTTGCCGACGCTGACGCCGCTGACGACGCGGATGTCGGCATTGCCCATTCCCTTGGGGCCGTTGAAGCGGCGCAGCACCCACGCCAGTGCAGCCATCAGGCCGAGCACGACGATCAGGCCGAACAGCACCTGCAGCAGGCCGCCGGCGGACGACGGCGTGGAAACAGGCGCCAGCGGTTTGGTGGCGGCGTGCGCCATACCAGCGAACGCATACAGTGCCGCTACCTGCATTGCGGAAGAGAGAAGGCGAACGCGCATTATCGGTTCAGCTTGCGGATGCGTTCGGACGGCGTGATGATGTCCGTCAGGCGAATGCCGAACTTGTCGTTGACGACAACCACCTCGCCTTGTGCGATCAGGCAGCCGTTGACCAGCACGTCCATCGGCTCGCCGGCCAGGCCGTCGAGCTCGACGACCGAACCTTGCGCCAGTTGCAGCAGGTTCTTGATCGCGATCTTGGTGCGGCCCAGTTCGACCGTCAGCTGCACCGGGATATCGAGAATGAAGTCGATATCGTTGTGCGTGCCGGTCGTCAGGTCGCCGCCGGCGAAATCCTTGAAGACGGTGGCGGTTGCCGGCTTGGCCGACAGCGCAGCGCTTTCTTCCTCGCTCTGCTGCTGTTCGGCCATTGCTGCGCCCCAATCGTCCTCAGCGGCGATCTGCTGTTCGTTTTCGTCAGCCATGTTCATCTCCTTGCATTGTGTCGCTG
>DATDLO010000077.1:0-2798 GCA_036519215.1 Oxalicibacterium sp. | reverse complement strand
ACCGGGATGCGGTTGCCGTCGGCATGCATGAAGATGGTCTCGAAGCCTTGTTGCGAGGCGGTGCCGGCGGTCACTTGCGAGAAATGCTGGTGATATTCGGCAACGGCTTCCGGCGCCCAGTACGACATCGGCGGCAGGCGGCCGACGATGGCATCGGCCGGGAGCCCGACCATTTCGCAGAAGGCCGGATTGACATAAGTGACGCGGCCGTCGAGATCGCGTGCGCGCAGGCCGGTTATCAGCGAGTTTTCCATCGCGCTGCGGAAGGCGATCTGTTCGCGCAATGCCGTTTCGGCGGCGAGGCGGCGGTTGATGTCGCGCCACAGCGCGATCAGGCTCCAGATCAGGCCGAGCGACAGTAGGATGACGATGTCGACCAGCAGACTGGGTAGCAGCTTGGGTGCGCTCTTGATGCTGTTGGTCGTCAGTTGCAGCGATACGCCGGCCAGGTTCAGCGTGCGGCGGTGCGTGTAGAAGCCGCGCCCGGCGCCGCCGGAGGCGCGCTTGTGGATGACATTGCCGTTGGTGTCGGTCAGCGCGATCTCGTTGTCCTGCGCGAACCACCAGGGCACGATGTCGTCCAGGATACTGGAGGCGAGGTAACTGACGATCAGGCTGCCGATGTAGCGGTTCTGCACGAACAGCGGCACGTGGTAGTCGAGCATCACGGGGCCGGTGATGTCCGGCGCCGGCTGGCTGTAGAGCGGCGTGCGCGTGGCGCGTGCGCGTTCGTCGGCCAGTTTGGAAGGCGGAGATAATTCCTGGTAGGAGATCAGTGTCTCGTCGGTCGAATCCAGCAGGCGGCCTTGTGCATCGAGGTGGATGATGCGGTGGATTTCGTGATTGTTGCGGATCAGATTTTCCATCCGCTCCTGCAGGCGTGCGCCGCGCAGGTAACCGGCGGCGATTTCGGCGCCCATCAGTTTCAGGCTTTCCTCGTTGCGCTGCAACTGGAAGCGGATCGTCTGCTCGACCCACAGCGAATCGGCGATCAGCTGTTCCTGGCGTTCGGCCGTTTCCTGCTGTTTCTCGTGCAGCGGCAGCCAGATCAGTGTGGTAACGAACAGTAGCGAAATGAACAGCGGCAGCAGCCACCGCCAGGCCAATTTACGGCTGGGGGAAATGATACCGGCAGGGCGAGGTTGATTTGCTATCATAAACGGTCAATGCACCCGGAGCTGACGAGGAGACAACGGCATGCGGATCGGGCGCGGATGCTGCGCGAAATAATATCGCGCGAAGACTGCAATACGCCGAAAATACACTGAAAATACCGACGGTTCATGGATGTCGGCGTGTGGTTATCCACACTTGCCGGCAATCGGGCGACTGCGCATAGTATCAATAAAAATCACAATGAGAGATTCTCCCGTTGGTGCAATGAAAACAGTAATGAAATTGCCTGCGCTGCTGCTCGGGCTGGCCTTGTCGCTTGCTGCGGCAACGACCTTTGCGCAAACGACGATTGTCATCGGCTTCAGCCATACGGACAGGATCGAATCCGCCAAGGGCCGCGCCGCGCAACGCTTCAAGGAACTGGCCGAACAGGCCAGCCGCCACCGGCTGCGCGTGGATGTCTATCCGAACGGGCACCTGTACAAGGAATCCGACGAACTGGAAGCGCTGCAACTGGGCGCGGTACAGATGATCGCGCCGCCCATCGTCAAGCTGACGCAATCGGGCGTTCGCGAGTTCGAAGTATTCGATCTGCCATATCTGTTTACCGACGATGCGTCGGTTGCGCGCGTGACCGAAGGACCGGTCGGCCGCAACCTGCTGAACAAGCTCGAAGGTAAGGGCATGGTCGGACTCAGCTACTGGAACAGCGGCTTCAAGGTCATGTCCGCCAATAAACCGCTGAAAACGCCGGAAGATTTCAAGGGATTGCGCATGCGCATCCATTCCTCGCCGACGCTGGATGCGCAGATGGAAGCGCTGGGCGCGGTGCCGCGACTGCTGGATGCCGGCGAAGTCTACCTGGCCCTGCAGGCCGGCCTGATCGACGGCACCGAAAGCACGCCTTCCTCCTTCGTCGAGCGCAAGCTCTATGCGGTGCAGAGCAATCTGACACTGTCCAACCACGGTTATATGGGAAGCGCCGTCGTCATCAACAAGAAATTCTGGGACGGCTTGCCTGCTGATCTGCGCGGCATCATCGGCAACGCGATGCGCGAAGCGACCGTGTATGCCAATCAGCTTGCCGCGCAGGAAAATGCTGCCGCTATCGCCTGGTTGAAGAAAAACAAGAAAGTCCGCATCCGCACCCTGAACGACAAGGAAGTCGCCGCCTGGCACAAGGCGCTGCAACCGGTGCGCGCCGATCTGGCGAACCGTATCGGTCGTTCGACCGTCATGAGCGTGGTGTCGGAAGCGGCCAAGTAGCGGATCGACGGTCGCTGATCCCGCAGCCTCGCGGCATTTTCGTCGCCATTCTTTTGCAAAACAGGAAACATCCCGCTGCCGCAAGACCGTTGTTGCGGTGCGCGGGGTAAATGGTTTAGGCTAGTCCCGCAAGTTTGGTGAAAGGTTTGCTGCCTACAATGCGGTACCCTGTGAAACCAGAACGATATCCGCGCCGCATCGTCGATGCGCAAGCGGAAGGGCTAAAGTTGAGAGCGGTTCGATTCATCCAACAAAAACCATTAGAGCGGAGACACTCCCATGAAAAAAACTTTCCTCAAGACCGTGGCCTGCCTGGCATTGTGCGCCAGCGCATTCGCCCATGCGGAAAACTATCCGAATAAAACCATCACGATGATCGTGCCATTCTCCGCGGGCGGCCCGACCGATACCGTGGC